>JBILXT010000109.1:0-18974 GCA_044378235.1 Planctomycetaceae bacterium | reverse complement strand
AACTGGATGCGTGGTCGCAGCCCGGCTACACATCGTCACCACTGATCGAACTCAATGGTGGAAACACCGGCACCACGAAAGACGGGCTGTCGCTGCAGTCAGGCAGCGCTGGCAGCACCATTCGTGGATTTATCATCAATCGGTTCACCGGAGACGGGATCGAAGTTAACTCGTCAAATAACAGCATTCTCGAAGGCAACTGGATCGGCCTTGATAACACAGGCACCTCGGCACTAGCCAATGCTCTCAGGGGAATTAATGCGGTTAATAGTACCGGCCTGATGATCGGTGGGACCAGTTCCGCCAGTCGCAATGTCGTCGCCGGCAATACTCAGCAGGGAATCTACTTTGAGAATGTCGACACCAGTTTCGTCTACGGAAACTACGTGGGGACAAACGCTGCGGGGACAGGCGACATCAATGGCGGGACAGCCAATTCGGCTCAGTCAGGATTGGTGCTGATCAATGGATCCAGCAGCAATCAGATTGGCAATACTTCGCTGAGTGGTGCTCGAAATCTGTTCTCCGGCAACAATCACTACGGCGTTGAGATTCAAACCAACACGTCGATCAACAATACTGTCGTTGGTAACTTCATCGGGACCGATGTGACAGGCCTGGCGGCTTTAGGAAACTCGAATGGCGGGTTCTCGTTCTGGGGATCAGGAACCGGCAACTTACTCGGCGGCAACGTCATTGCCGCCAACGGTGCCTATGGCGTTCTTGTCGGTAGTGCTGCGACTTCATCACGAATTCAGGGCAACTATATCGGTGTCGGTGTCGATGGTTCCACATCGCTCGGCAATGCTTCAGTGGGGGTCTACGTTACAGGTGCGTCAACGAATACGCTGATCGGCACCAACGCAGATGGCAGCAATGATGCGGCGGAAGTGAATACGATCTCCAGCAATGCGAACGGCATTGTGATTGACACGGCCGGCACCACAGGCACAATGATTTATGGGAACCTGATCGGCACCGATGCGTCCGGCTTGCAGGCTCGAGGCAACTCATTCGACGGGATCCGAATCGAAGCTGGAGCAACCGCCAATCTTGTGGGTGGATCGACCGCGACTCGCCGCAATATCATCGCTGGCAATGGTCAGGATGGCGTTCACATCGACGGAGAAGCCACCGACGGTAACACGATCCAGAATAACTGGATTGGACTCGCGGCCGATGGTGTCACAGTACTCGGCAACGGCGGAGACGGCATCTACATCAGTGGCGGAGCAGACAATACGGTCATCGGAGGCATCGGGCTCGGCAACGTCATCATGGGGGCTCGAGTCGTCGGGATTGAGATCGACGGTGCATCGACCGGCACGTCAATTCTGGGCAACCTGATCGGTATCAATGCCACAGGGACAGTGATTCACGGATCGGGCCAGGACGGCATTCTTCTGGAAAACAACGTTGCGAGCACCACAATCGGCGGTACAACGGCCGGCCAGGGCAACACGATTGTCGACAGCGGACGACTCAGTGCGACATGGCAAAACGGGGTGAGTGTTTTGGCAACCGCCGGGTCCAGCAACAGCATCATCGGCAACTCGATCTACAACAATCGTGGATTGGGAATTGACCTCGGAACGACGGGTGTTACGGCCAACGATAATCTTGATGCAGACTCCGGTCCAAATACTCTGCAGAATACCCCGGTTCTGACAACCGCGACCACCAACGGTTCGACAGTGATCGTCAGCGGCACTCTGAACACGCTCGCGAGCACAGCCGGAATTCTGATTCATTTCTACGCGACTCCATCAACCGGCAGCGTGAATACGCGACAGGGGCGTCGGTATCTTGGTTCGACAACCGTAAGCACAAATGGAAGCGGCAACGCGACGTTTACCAATGTCTCACTGTCTGCCGCCGTCAATGCTGGCGAACTGATCACAGCCACGACAACGCGGTCTTCGAACACCTCCGAGTTCTCACAGGCCATCGTCGCCACAGGGCAAATGAGCCTGTATCTGAATGGCGAGGGCGACGGCTCGGATATTCCTGTCGGCATTCTGAAGATCGCAGCTCCGACAGACACGACGCTCGCAAACTATGATCCTGGACGTGATGCAGCTCCCGGAGCGATTATTCATAAAGGCGGCTCGGGCGTCAATGAGTCTGACCCTGTCAAGCACCAAACGTGGATCAGCTCGACGACCGCGACAACACTGAGCGGCCCGTACAGCCTGTCGCTCTTTTCAGCAATGAAGGACTTCGATACCAGCAAGGGAGGATCGATCACGGCCTACTTGATCGACACCAACAGCACGGGCTCAAGCAGCACAGCGATTGCCACGTCGACGATCACTCGAGGCGACTGGGATGTGGCCAACACGGGATCGTGGATCAACGACACCTTCAACTTTGGCAACATCAACTACACCCTCGGAGCTGGAAGATTCCTCGGAGTCAAGATCATCGTTAGCGGTGCCTCAGCCGATGACATGTTCTTCGCGTATGATACGTCGACGCAGGGCGCAAATCTGTCCATGAATGCCTCGCCCAACAGTGTCGTCACATCCACGACGAACGGCGGCGTTACGATCAACAGCGGTTCCGGGAACAGTACGTACCTCGAAGCAACCAACGGCAGTTCAATTCTTGGTGGCCTGAGCCAGTTCTCGATGGAATTCGACTTCCAGGCGGAAGCGATCGCTGACGGTCGATTGTACACATTCGCTACGTACACGACTCCCACCGATGGTGACGCGATGTTCTTCGGGGCCTTCAAGTCGGGGGCGACGGAAGTTGTTGCTCTGCAGATCAACGGACTTGTCGTCAATATCACCACAGCCGACGTCGATGCGATCTTTGACGGCAATCGACACTCAATTGCAGCGACCTGGAGTCAGACCAACGGAGCCTGGGCGATCTACCTCGATGGCACTTTGTTGAGCTCTGGAACCGGGCTGGCCACCGGGCAGACTCTGGCCACCGGCGGTGACCTGGTCATCGGCCAGGACATGGACGCCGGAACTGACACATGGCAAGTCAACTCCAACGGCGCATTCAAGGGAACTCTCTACGACGTTCGCTTCTTCAACGACGTCCGAACCGCCAGTGAGATCGCCGCCAACTATCGCAGCACGCTTCCATTCTACGAAAGTGGCATGGTTGCCAACCGGCGCATGAATGATCTGTCACCGGGCGGAGTTATCACAGGTTCGGTGAGCGGGAATGATTTGACCGTTCGTCAGGTGACGACCCCATCGTTTACCGCTTCGACGCCAACATTGTCGCTGGCGGTTAATGAGAATTCGCCTGCGGGAACAGTCGTTGGAACCGTTTACGGGACGGATCTCGATCGCGAAGCCACAATTGCATCACTGCTGGCGGCCGATGCGAATCTTCGGTATAGCGCGGAGACGGGAAAGTTCTACAAGGTTGTAACGACGACCGTAAACTGGACCACGGCTCGTAATACCGCGATGACAACTGCACTCAATGGCGTGAATGGCCAGTTGGTGACGATCCGGTCGGCCACGGAAAATGCGATCGTGACTTCTCTGTGGTCCATTGCCGGCCAGGACATGTGGATCGGGGCCACAGACCAGACGATCGAAGGAACCTGGCGCTGGCAGAATGGATCTGCGGACGGCGATCCGTTCTGGTTGGGAACCGCCAACGGGTCTCGCATCGAAGATCGCTACACAAACTGGTTTAATCTCGACCCGAATGCACCGACGGCCGGCGACGACTACTTACGGATCTCCAGCGACGGAACCTGGAAAGACTGGACTGATGCCACTTCGTATTCCTACGTGGTTGAATGGACTGCGGACGATGTTCTGGATGCCACAAACGCCGTCACTTATTCCTTGACGTCGCAGACCGTCGCCGGGGCGTTCGCCATCAACAGCGACACGGGTGTTATCACCGTGGCGAATGGCTCACTGTTGAATTTTGAATCGCAGGCCAGTCATACACTTACCGTTCGAATCACCGACGGTACCGGAGCCACGTTCGACAAGGCGTTCACTGTCGCCATAAACAATCTGACGGAGAACACATCGACTCCAGCGGATCTTTCCACCGGAGTCAGCCTCAATACCGACGGCGGCAACAATTCTTATCTCCGAACCACCAGCGGCGGCAGTGTTTTCGGTGGCCTTACCGCGTTGACTCTGGAGACTCAGTATAGCCTGAAAAACAATGCCTCCAGCGACAATATGCTGGTCTCTTATGCGGTCCCCGCCGGCACGGATAACGAAGTTTTTCTTCGGATCGGCCCGACTGGGATTCTGGGGCTTTCCATCAATAGCGCGACGATCAACACATCATCAGCTTATGCTCAGTTGATTGATGGGAAAGTTCATGCAGTCGCCGTTTCATGGGACAACACCAACGGCGACGTTGCGTTTTATATCGATGGCCAGCGTGTGCAGACATCCACGGGGTTGAAGGTCGGCGCAACGATCGCTGGCGGCGGCACTCTGGTGATTGGACAGGAACAGGATTCCGTCGATGGCGGTTATAGCTCGACCCAGATATTCTCCGGGACGTTACACGACATTCGTGTCTGGAATCGAGCAATCAGTGCGGAGCAAATCTCTCAGAACTACCAGCAGAAGCTGACCGACACACCGACGGGCCTCGTGGCCAACTGGCGAATGACTGCGCTGTCAGGCGGCACAACCGTGGTCGATGCCGTTGGTGGTGTCGACTTGACCGTCGCCAACATCACGCCGGGTGGCGGCTGGATCGCAAGCACACCCACAGCCACGTTGATGATTGCTGAAGGCTCCTCGAACGGAACGACTGTTGGCTCTGTTGTCGTCAGTAAAGCGAACAACGCACAAGATATGGTCTTGGATGGACGGTTCCGAGAAGCCGCCAATCCAGGGAGCCTTGCCACGTATGGAGCAGGCCAGTCCATCGGAAACTGGACGGTTCAAAGTGGAGACGTCGACTACATCGGCACGTATTGGCAATCGACGCCAATGGGCGGACGCAGCATCGATCTCAACGGAGGAGGTCCCGGCGCAATTTCACAAACGCTGTCGACCACGGCAGGTAGGCAATATCAGGTCATCTTCAATCTGTCCGGAAACTGGACTGGTGGTGAAGCAACGAAGGACCTGCGAGTCAGCGCTGCCGGAACCGGCCAGGATTTCTCAACGACTCAGCCATCCGGCTGGTCGACGTCCAACATGCTCTTCAGTAGCAGATCGATGACGTTTACGGCCACTGGCGCAAGTACCAGCCTTGCGTTTCAGTCACTTGATTCAGGAAGCGCTGGCGCGGTCATTGGTGACGTACGCGTCATCGAAATCCCTGCCGCCGTCACCACGATCCTGAACAACGATTCAACACTGTCCTACGACGCGGCGACCGGTAAGTTCTATCGGTTCGTCAGTACGATCACTCAGCCGTTGTCTGCGATCAGTGCAGCGACCTCTGCGACGCTGAACGGCGTCAACGGACAACTGGCAACCATTCGTTCCGCTTATGAAAATGAATTGATTCGAGCATTTGCCCAGCAGGTGGGGGGCGACGTTTTGCTCGGCGGTCGAGACGCAACGACCGAGGGGAATTGGCGATTCCTGAACGGAGCGACCGAGAGCGAGCAGTTCTCGACGGGCTCAACGGCCCAAGCTGGGTACTACACCAATTGGAGAAGCGCCGAGCCGAACGGCTCGACTTCGGAAAATCAACTTGCAATCCGTCCGGACGGAGAATGGCAAGACGTCCCTGACAATCAAACGCGTGCTTACGTCATCGAATGGGACGCCAGCGAAGTTCTGTCAAACTTCAGCTATAGCCTGACCAGTAACCCCGGAAACGCATTTGCGATCAACAGCACGACTGGTGAAATCACCGTAGCAACCAGTTCGCAGCTCGACTACGAGACATCCACAACAAGAAACATCACGGTGCAGGTGACGGATGCTTCCGGCAACACCTACTCGGAAGCCTTCACGATCAATCTCACGCCGGTCAACGACAACACGCCGACCGTTACCAGCAACGGTGGCGGGGCGACAGCTTCGATCAACGTGGCAGAGAACTCAACGGCCGTTACGACGATCACTGCCACGGATGCCGATCTTCCGGCGCAGACACTGACTTACTCCATCGTCGGTGGTGCGGATTCGTCGTTTTTCTCGATCAGCAGCACCACCGGAGCACTCAGCTTCGTCAGCGGCCGCAACTTCGAATCACCCGCCGATGCCGGGGCCAACAATGTTTACGATGTCATCATTCGAGTCGACGACGGAACACTCTGGGACGATCAGTCGATCGCAGTGACGATTACCAACGTCAACGAAGCTCCGGTGCTGACACCCTCTTCACCAACTGTCGCCCTCACGGAAGACTCCGCACCATCCACGATGACTGTGGCGGCGTTGCTGGGTACCAGCGTCGCGGATCAGGATTCCGGTGCCGTCGAAGGGATTGCCATCACGTCCATCAGTGGCAGCATTGGGACGCTGGAGTATTCCCTGAATGGCACGACATGGACAACCGTCGGCAGCGTCAGCTCCACATCGGCGTTGTTACTTCGTGACACAGACTTCCTGAGATTCTCACCGAACGGCCAGAACGGCGGAACGCTCAGTATCACCTATCGAGCCTGGGACCAGACGTCCGGAACTGCAGGAACGAACGCAGACACGGCAACCAACGGCGGAACAACGGCGTTCAGCTCTGCCACGGACACAGTGACGGTGACCGCAAGCTCCGTTAATGACGCACCGGTGCTCGGTTACACTGGGATGATTGGACTCACGGCGACCAACGAAGATACGACCTCGTCTGTCACTCTGGTCAGCGACATTTTGCTCACCGCCATTCGTTCAGACGTCGATAGTTCTGCCCTGAGCGGACTCGCAGTGACGTCTGTGACAGCAAACGGCACGTTCCAGTATTCCACGGACGGAGTGACGTGGACCAACTTCGGAACGGTCAGCAGCTCGAACGCACTGCTTCTGACAAGCACCTCGCGAGTTCGCTTTGCTCCCAACGGCAACAACGGTGAATCGGCCTCCTTCGATTTCCGAGCCTGGGACCAGACCACCGGAACTGCATCAATCAACGGTACACCGGGTTACGCGAACCCCGGCTCCGGCGGCGGCACGACGGCGTACTCCTCGCAGTCCGCCACTGTGCAGATCACCGTCACGGCGATTAATGATGCACCAGTCAATTCCGCTCCGGGCTCACGCTCAGTGACTACAGGAAACACCGTTACATTCAGCAACTCGACAGCCTCGCAGATTTCCATATCGGATATTGATGCCGGATCCTCAAGTCTGCAGGTTTCTCTGACAGCCACAAATGGTACGTTTTCACTCAGCGGCACCGGCGGGCTGTCATTTACGCTGGGAGATGGGTCGGGCGATTCGGCGATGACATTCACCGGAAACATCACCGCGATTAACACCGCTCTGAATAATCTGGTGTTTACGCCGACGCCTGCATTTGTCGGCGTTGCTTCGTTGCAGATGACGACCAACGATCAGGGGAACAGTGGCTCGGGCGGCTCACTCACTGACGTCGATACCATTACGATTAATGTCACCGCCGCAAATTCAGCGGCATTCTGGCTGTCCACTGACAAAGCGGCTGTAACATCAACAGGAGTTTCGTGGGTTGACGGTGAGGTCGTTAGTTTCTCCAGTCCTGGATTATCGTTTGAACCGGGCACGACATCGGGAACATTTGCATCGGTCATCGATCTTGATGCGTTTGCAGCTGACGGACAGGCTGACATCGGCGCACTGCATCGTGTGTCAGAAACCGTGACCGTAGGGTCCGGCGGGAATTCGATGGTTCTGCTGGCGGGAGACGTACTGTTTTCAGTCACCTCAAATGAGACGTTTGGTGGAGTGGCCGTCACGGATCAGGATCTCGTACGATTCCGTCCAACGACACCGGGGGATTACTCGAGTGGAACGTTTGCCATTGTTCTCAACAGCCCCACGGGCGACAAGATTCGCGAAGTGGCCCTTGTGGAACGGACGACCGTGGTTGGCGGAGTCACCCTGAATGCCGGAGATTTACTGCTTGTTCAAAGCGGTGGCACCTACGATAAAGACGTCTGGCGGTTTCAGGCCACCGGAGTCGGAAATGGTACCACTTCGGGCACAATGACAGAATTGATCGACGGAGCGGATCTTGGAAACTCGCAACAAGTCGGCGGGCTGGCGCTGATTCAACGAACCACAACCATGAGCAATGCCACGCTGCAGGCCGGGCAGATCGTCATGAGCGTTCGCTCCAGCGGAACCGTCGGTTCAAACAACCTCTCAGTCACCGGCTTCGACATGTTTGTTCTCGACGTCACGACCGCCGGGACAAACACCGTTGCAAACGCGACATTGCTGTTTCAGGGGGCCGATGTAGGACTGTCGGCGGGTGGCGAACAAATCTATGGACTGACGCTGGTTGTCTCCAATTACGCACCCGTTCTCTCCGGAGCCAATTCGCTGTCGTCCATCAATGAAGACGATGTGACAAACAGTGGAACACTCGTCTCGGCTCTGATTGCGGGCCGCGTCTCCGACCTTGACGCGGGAGCTTCATCCGGAATCGCGGTCACAAGTGTTGATTCGACAAATGGAACGTGGCAGTTCAGCCAGAATGGTGGCGGTAACTGGACAAACTTTGGATCGGTCTCGTCATCCACAGCTCGTTTGCTGGCCAATGATGCAAACTCAAGAATTCGATTTGTCCCCAACGCCAACTGGAGCGGAGCGGCGTCAATCACGTTGCGAGCATGGGATCAGACTTAAGGTACCGCTGGCGGTACCTTCAACATTACATCAACCGGCGGCACCGCAGCATTCAGCAGCGCGACAGAAACCGCTGCGATTACTGTCACACCCGTTAATGATACTCCGGTTGTGACTGCTCCGGCGGGCCCCTTGAGTGCAACGGAGAATCAGTGGACGGCGATTGATGGAGTTGGGTTCAGTCTGTCGGATGTCGATGCGGGTTCAGGCAACCTGCTGATGACGCTGCATGTAACGCAGGGCTATTTGACGATTGGAATGGGAAATTCCGGAGTTGGAATTCAGAGCGGTAACCTGACCGGGACGGTATTTCTCACAGGAACAGCGTCGCAGTTGAACAACCTGATCACCGGCACTTCAACTGGCTTCGTTCGTTACGTTCCTGATGTCGATGTTCCGAGTGCCACAACGACGTTGACGATCACAGTGAACGATCAGGGGAACACGGGCACAGACCCAGGACTAACGGCTAATGGCAGCTCGGAAGAAGACTCCGCTTCGGTTCTGATCAGTGTCACGGCGGTCAATGATTCGCCCACGTTTTTAAATCTGGATGGAAGTCCGACGTACACGGAAGGCGGCTCCTCGGTTGTACTCGACGGAAGTGTCACGATCAGTGATCCGGAACTAAACGCCAACGGTCATTATAACGGGGCTACATTACGGCTGGTTCGGAACGGCGGCGGAAGCAGCGATGATGCTCTGGCGTTCGACGGTGCGAACGTAACGACTTCCGGCGCGAATGTCAGGGTCGGTGGCATCACCGTTGGTACGTATGTCTTCACCGGCGGCCAAATGGATGTGACGTTTAACACGAACGCTACGCAGGCTCGAGTCAACACTCTTCTGCAAAACATCGTGTACTGGAACTGGTCCGATACGCCGCCGGCAACCGTGCAGATCGACTGGACTTTCAGTGATGCGAACAGCGGAGCTCAGGGAACCGGCGGTGCGCTGACGGCCACGGGCAGCACGGCGGTGACGATTATTGCCGCCAACGACGAACAGATCCTGGCAACAAACACCGGCGTGACTGTGTCTGAAAATTCTACGGGCACTGTGCTCACGAACACAATGCTGCTGACGACCGACCCAGACAACACTGCGGCGCAGCTCGTGTACACGATCACATCGGCCACGACCAACGGCACGCTGCGACTGAACGGAGTGGCTCTCACGAATGGCAGCGCGTTCACTCAGGCGGATATCAACGGTGGTCTGGTCACATACGATCATAACGGCACGGAGAACTTCACGGACGCGTTCTCATTCAGTGTCAACGACGGAACGGGAACACCCAGCACAGGAACATTCAACGTCACAATCACTCCGGTGAATGACAACGATCCAGCGATCACCAGCAATGGAGGGGGGGCTACGGCGTCGATCAGCATCGCGGAGAACACAACGGCGGTAACGACGGTCACCGCGTCGGATGCGGATCTTCCCTCGCAGACGCTGACGTATTCGATCGCGGGCGGTGCCGATGCGGGATTCTTTACGATCGGCAGCAGCTCCGGTGCTCTTTCCTTCGCCGCAGCTCGTGACTTTGAAACGCGAGCCGATGCGAATGCAGATGGGATCTACGTCGTCACCGTTCAGGTCAGCGATGGGACTCGAACGGATACGCAGACGATCAGTGTCACGATCACCGATGTCAACGAAGGAGCGGTGAGTGCCGTTGTCGATAACAATGCGGCGACTGATACCGTCTTGGAGAACTCCGCGATCGGGACGACGGTCGGCATCACGGCACTGGCGAGTGATCCGGATGGAGCCGATGTCGTTACGTACTCGCTGACCAATGACGCGGGCGGACGATTTGAGATTGATGCCAACACTGGCGTTGTCACAGTCGCCGGAGCCATCGATGGCGAAGCGGCCGCGTCGTACAACATCACGATTCGAGCCACCAGCACGGACACTTCCTTTACATCGCTGACGGTGACAATCAGCATCACCGATGAGAATGAATCGCCGGTATCGACTCCAGTGGATTCCAACGCGACGGCCAACAGCGTGGCGGAGAACGCCGCGAATGGAACACTTGTCGGTATCACAGCGTCGGCCACAGACAGTGATGCGACCACCAACACGGTCACTTATGATCTTGTCGACGATGCGGGCGGACGATTCGCGATCAATGCCAACACGGGCGTTGTCACAGTAGCTGATGGCACTCTGTTGAACTTTGAAGCCGCGACATCGCACGTTATTTCGATTCGAGCGACCAGCAGTGATTTGTCAACGGCGACTCAAGCGATCACGATCACGCTGACCGACGTGAACGAAACGCCGATTTCCGTCACGGATGCGGCCATCGCAATCGAAGCGGGAGGCATCAGCAACGGTACGACGGGCACGAATCCGTCGGGCAATGTGCTGACGAACGACACCGACGTTGACACAGGCGATACGAAGGCGGTGAGCGGTGTCGTTGCGGGAACATCGGCTAGCGCCTCAGGCTCTGTGGGGGTGAATGTTGCGGGCACGTATGGCTCGATCAGCATCGCGGCGAATGGCACGTTCAGTTATGTCGTCAATAACAACGACGCGGCCGTTCAGGCTCTGCGTACCAGCAGCGACACGCTGACAGACACGTTCACGTACACCATGACCGACAGCGGCGGACTGACCTCGACGACTCAAATCACTATCACAATCGAGGGCGCGAATGACGCGCCGGTGGGAGTCAACGACAGCGGCACGGCGGTTGAAGCGGGCGGTGTGGCGAATGGAACAGCGGGCTCTGATGCGTCCGGAGATGTGCTGACGAATGATACGGATGTGGACTTCGGCGACACAAAGACAGTCACTGGTATCATCGCAGGTTCATCTGGTCCAGCAGTCGGCAATGTGGGCGTGGTCGTTGCAGGCAGCTATGGCACGATCACACTGAACTCAAATGGAACTTATTCTTACTCTATCAACAACAACGACACGACCGTTCAGGCTTTGGCCGCTGGTGGCACATTACAGGACGTCTTTACCTACACCGTCACCGACACGGGCCTTCTGGAATCGACGGCTCAGATCAACATCACAATTCAGGGAGCGAATGACGCACCGGTTGTCACGACAAACTCGTTGACGATCTCTGAAGGCGGTACGGTGATCCTGTCGAACAGCGATCTGCTGGCGACGGACTTTGATCACATGGCGGCTCAGCTGACCTTCACAGTCAGCGGTGTCTCGGGAGGTCAGTTTGAATCGGTTTCAAACGCCGGCGTGGCGATCACCACCTTCACTCAGGCCCAGATCAACAGCGGGCTGGTTCAATTTGTGCACGATGGCCAGGAAGCCGCTCCGACGTATAGCGTCACCGTCAGCGATGGCAGCCTGTCCGATGGTCCGGTGAGCTCGATTGTGACATTCTCCGGCACCAACGACGAACAAATATTTGTTCCGGGAGCCGGGCAGACCTTTGCTGAGAACTCCGTCGGCAACGTCATCACTTCGGCCACTCTATTGACTACAGATAGTGACAATAGCGCAGCCCAGCTGGTTTATACGCTGAACACAATACCGGCCAACGGAATCCTGCGGCTAAATGGCGTTACCTTGAATGTCAGCGATACGTTTACTCAGGCGGATGTCAATGCGGGCCTCGTGACGTACGATCATGATGGAACGGAAACCAACTCAGACAGCTTCGCATTCTCGGTTGATGATGGGTTGGGTACAGACAGCGGAGTCCTGGTCAGTTTCGGAATTTCTCCGGTCAACGATCATACTCCGGTGATGACCAGCAACGGAGCGGGAGCGACAGCGAACGTCAGCATTGCGGAGAACACAACCGCCGTCACGACAGTGGTAGCGTCAGATGGCGATCTGCCGGCTCAGTCGCTTATCTACAGCGTTGTCGGAGGAGCCGATGCGGCGAAGTTTACGATCGATAGTGTGACAGGAGCCCTGAGGTTTGCGGTTGCTCCGGACTTCGATCTGCCGGGCGATTTCGACGGCGACAATGTTTACGAAGTGCTCGTACAGGCTTCTGACGGGACTTTGAACAGTACACAGTCAATCAGCGTTGCCATCACGGACGTGAGTTCAGCATTCGTGGTGACGACTGCTGTTGATGTTGACGACAGTGGTCTCGGCGCGGCTTACAACATCGAACAGTTGTATGCGGCCAATGGAGGTACAGATGGGCAGATTTCTCTGCGAGAAGCTCTGATCGCATCGAACAACACGGCGGGCGTCGATACGATCACGTTTAACATTTCTGGAACGGGAGTCCGGACAATTTCGATTACGTCGCAACTTCCGGAGATTACCGAAGCAGTCGTAATCAATGGCGAGGCTCAACCGGACTTTGCGGGCACTCCGATTATTCAGCTGGACGGAACAACGGCTGGCGTAGCGGACGGACTGATCATCAGCGGCGGCGGTTCGACGGTTCGCGGCCTGATTATCTCAAACTTTGCGGGCAACGGTATCACACTGAGCGGTCTCGGCGGCAACATTATCGAATCCAACTGGATTGGTGTGGATAGTACCGGCACTGCGGCGGCCGGTAGTACTGTCGGTATTTCGCTGTCGTCATCGGGCAACATCATTGGTGGAACAGCGGCCGGGGCCGGAAACCTGATCGCCTTCAACAGCGGTGCGGGGATCGAGATTTCGTCAACCGCTATCGCAAACTCACTCCTCGGCAATGTGATTCATTCCAACACCGGACCGGGCATCGATCTGGGCGGCGATGGCGTCACTCTCAACGATGCTAATGACAACGACACCGGAGCGAATGAGCAGACCAATTTCCCTGTCATCACGGTCGCTTCGCGAAGCAATGCCACGACGGTGTATGTCGAAGGAACGCTTAACGCAAGTGCGTTGACTCAGTATCGGATCGAGGTCTTCGCGAACAGTGTCGGTTTCGCGCATGCAAGCGGGTATGGTGCGGGTCAGCGGTATCTTGGTTTTGTTGTGGTCACGACGAACGGCAGCGGAAACGCGAACTTCGCGGCGAGCTTGACGGCTTCGGTTGCTGTGGGGGAAACGGTTACCGCAACGGCAACTGATGCGGCGGGCAACACATCGGAGTTTGGGGTCAATCAGAATATCATCGGCCCAACTCCAATTCTGGATCTTGATGCGGACGACAGCAGCGGCCAGTCCGGAGCTGATTTTATCGCCAATTTTGTTGAAGACGGAAGCCCGGTCAACATCACCGACACGGATGCCATCGCATGGGATCCGGATACAACAAGTCTGAATCGGCTGACCGTGACGATCACCAATTTGATCGATGGCGCGAATGAGATTCTGACAGCCGATACAACTGGTACGCCGTTCTTTACGAGTTACTCGAATGGTGTTCTCACCATCGCAGGAGCTGGCAGCGAAGCGATGTATCAGCAGGTGTTGCGAACGATCACCTACGACAACACATCACAGAACGCGGACAATACGACTCGCGTACTGACAGTGACCGTGGAAGACGGAGTTTTCAGTAGTAACATCGGCACGACGCGGATTCAGATTCTCACATCCAACGACGCGCCGCAGATCGTCAACAATACGCTGACAATCACGGAAGGCGGCACCTTTGTGCTGACATCGAGCGATCTGAGTTCCACAGACTTCGAGCAGACCGCATCCCAACTGACATATATCATCTCAGGCGTTTCCGGCGGTCGATTTGAGTTCGTTGCAAACCCAGGTGTCACGATCACCAGTTTCACTCAGGCACAAGTCAACAGCGGGCTCGTCCAGTTCGTGCATGACGGCAATGAAGCGGCTCCGAGCTATCATGTAACAGTCAGCGATGGCTCGCTGTCAAACGGTCCACAGGCCGCGAACGTAACCTTCACAGGATCCAATGATACGCCGGTGATGAACCCGGCGACGTTCTCGCTTCCGGAGAATTCATCTACTGGCACATCGGTCGGTGTTGTGACGTCCAGCGATCCTGATGCCGGAGACGCTGCGAGTTACAGTATTGTCGCTGGCAATACCGGCGGGGCATTTACTGTTAACGCCGGAACAGGTGAGGTTCTTGTTCTGAATTCCGCGGCGCTCGATTTCGAAACTACGCCGACCTTTACGCTGACGTTGAGAGTCACGGATGTCGGCGGACAGTTCCACGAAGCGTCGGTGACGATCAACCTGACCAACCTTAACGAAGATGCAGTCACGGCGATCAGCGATTCGGATGGTTCCATTGACAGCGTTGCGGAGAACGCGGCCAACGGAACGCTTGTTGGCCTCGTCGCGTTCGCAGACGACTATGACGTGCCGGATTCAGTGAGCTATTCACTGGACGATGACGCGGGAGGCCGATTTACAATCGACAGCGTGACCGGTGTTGTCACTGTGGCCAATGGCTCGCTGCTGAACTACGAGAACTCAACCAGTCATAACGTGATCGTACGAGCAACCTCGACTGACACGTCGTTCAGCGTTCGCACTTTCACGATTGCTCTCACAGACTTGAACGAAGGCGGGATCTCAGCAATCAGTGACAGTAACGCCGCCAGCAACGCAGTCAATGAGAACGCCGCGAACGGCTCGACAGTGGGCTACACCGCGTTTGCCACCGATCCGGACGGCACGCTCAGTTCGATCACGTACACGCTGGACGATGATGCGGGTGGAGCATTTGCGATCGACGGTGTGACCGGCATCGTGACAGTGGCGAACGGCAGTCTTCTGGATCGCGAATCCACAGCATCTCAGACGATCATCGTGCGAGCCACCAGTGCGGATCTTTCGTTTTCAACCATCGCCGTTGATATCAGTCTGATTGATGTCGACGAATTTGATATCTCGTCAGCGACTGATATCAACGCGACTGCAAACGTCGTCGCGGAGCTGTCTCTGCAAGGCACAGCCACGGGAATCACTGTTTCCGCCAGCGACGCAGACGCAACAACCAACGCGATCACCTACACGCTCGATGACAATGCCGGCGGGCGATTCCAGATCAATGCCACGACAGGCGTTGTGACTGTCGGAATCACGAACCTTGATTACGAATTCGCATCGAGTTATTCGATCACCGTCCGAGCCACCAGCGCCGATTCATCAACAACAACACTGACGCTGACAATCAACGTGACCGACGTCAACGAATCCGGCGTCACAGCGATTACCGATACGAACAGCAGTGTGGATGCAGTCCTTGAGAATGCCGTCACGGGCTCGCTCGTGGGCATCACGACGTTGGCCAGCGACGCCGACGGCACTGATTCTGTTAGTTACTCGCTGGACAACAGCGCCGGCGGGCGATTCAGCATCGACGCTGTAACGGGTGTGGTCACTGTAGCGGATGGAACGTTGTTGAATCGCGAAGCAGCAGCCAACCACGCGATTACAGTTCGAGCCACCTCGACGGACACTTCGTTTACAACACGCACGTTCACGATCAATGTGATCGACGTTGACGAATCTGATGCATCGCCGATCACCGACACGAACCCGACGGTCGATGCCGTGAATGAAAACTCCGCAAATGGTACGACTGTGGGTGTCACAGCGAACTCGTTCGACAGCGATGCCACGACCAGCACGATCACATACTCGCTGGATGACACCGCCGGCGGTCGTTTCACCATCAATAGTGCGACAGGTGTGGTCACAGTGGCTGACGGAACATTGCTGGATCGCGAAACTACGGGCAGCCATAACATCACGGTTCGAGCAACCTCGTCCGACACGTCCTTCCAGACTCGTTCGTTCACCATTGCGATCAACGACGTCGATGAGTCCAGCATCACGCCGGTGTCTGATGTGAATGTCGGCCCGAATGAGGTGACTGAGAATGCGACCAATGGAACTCTGGTCGGAATTACAGCGTTCGCAAGTGACGCGGACAGCACCACAAACGGCATCACGTATTCGCTGGACAACAACGCGGGCGGACGCTTCACGATCGATGCTGTGACTGGTGTCGTCACGGTTGCGAATGGAGCTCTGCTGAACCGCGAATCTGCGGCCAGCCACAATATTCTCGTCCGAGCAACCTCGGCTGACACTTCGTTTAGCACGCAGTCGTACACGATCAGCCTGATCGATATCGACGAGTTCGATGTGTCAGCGATCACAGACGCGAACGCGGCTCCGGATCGCATTAACGAAAGATCCACGAACGGAACCGTGGTTGCCATCACAGCGAATGCGTTCGACAGCGACGCCACCAACAATGCGATGACTTATACGCTGGACGATAGTGCCGGAGGCCGGTTCACCATCGACAGCTTGACCGGCATTGTTACTGTGGCGAATGGTTCATTGCTGGACTACGAAACTGCGGCATCGCACACCATCACTGTGAGAGCGACGAGTGCGGATTCTTCAACCACAACGCGTACGTTCATGATTGATCTAATCGACCTGAATGACACGCCGCCAGTGATCACTCCCGGTCAGCAATTCAGCGTGTCAGAACTTGCCGCAGTGGGCACAGTTGTTGGTAATTCGGCCGCCACGGACGCCGATGGAACCGGCACTTTACAAAGCTGGACTATCACCGGCGGCAATATCGACAATGTTTTCAGCATCAATGCGGCGACAGGTCGAATCACAGTCACCGATATCACTCGCCTGAACTTTGAGACGACATCCTCATACACGCTGACACTGACCGTCAGCGACGGACTGGAGACGTCGGTCGTCGAAACCATCACAATCAACATTGTCGATCAGAACGAAGCTCCGGTTCTCAATCCGTCACCTGTTCTGTCAATCAACGAGAATTCCGCGAACGGAACGCTGGTTGGCACCATCACGGGCAGCGATGTTGATGCGGGGGATGTTGTGCAATACTCCATCGTCAGCAGCAGTCCTGTCTCGCCATTCAGCATCGATGCGGCCACGGGGCAGATCAGAGTCCTCGATTCGTCATTGCTGAATTTCGAAGCCGTGAACACAATCACTCTTCGAGTTGAACTCCGCGACACCGCCGGTTTGACCGATCTTCAGTTCGTCACGATCGCCCTGAACGATCTCAACGAAACGCCGACCAACATTCTGCTCGCCGGTGGTACGGTGAACGAAAATTCGATCGCCGGAACGTACGTGGCAACCGCAATCGGTGTCGATCCGGATGCTGGAACCACTCTGACTTACTCGTTGCTCGACAACGCTGGAGGTCGCTTCGTCATTAACGCAGCAACGGGCATCATTACTGTGGCTTCCGGGGCCGCTCTGAACTTCGAAGTCGCTTCGTCACATCTCATTAATGTTCAAGTCGTCGATGCGGGTGGCCTGATCACGCAGAGCTCTTTTGTCGTCAGCGTTAACGATATCAACGACGCGCCTGTCGCGGCAGCGGACCAGTACCTGGCGATACAGATGAGTACTTTTGTGGAGGGCGCTTCCGGAGTCTTATCCAACGACAGTGATGAGGACGGAAGTGCCCTCATGGCGATTCTCTCAGCCGGGCCTCAAAATGGCACGCTGATCCTTAATAGTGACGGAACCTTCAACTATGTAGTCTCGGGCTCATTCTTTGGAACCGACACTTTTAGCTATTACGTAACGGATGGTCAGTTAAACAGTCAGATTGTGATCGTTACGGTCGAAGTTCAGGCCTCTGTTTCACCCGGCGGTGGCGGCTCGGGTGGCGACGCGACGGGGTCTGATGGTTCATCTGATCAAGCTGGGGATACGACCACAACGGATTCATCTACGGATACGTCTGAGAGTGATCCGGTGCTTGAAGAGTCAACAGAAACCACAGATGAATCGAGTGCAAGTTCGCCAGACAGGCCTGCGACTTCTGACACCGCCAGCGGCCCTGAACTGCTGCCCGCTGATGCCACAACGGTGGAGGAATCTGCCTCACTTGTGACAAATCCGAACCTGACGGGCTCGCTCGATGCGATTGTTCAGACGCTTTTCCCGCCGGTCATCGTGAGTGAAGATCGAGTTGTTGCGAAGTTTGAAAGAACGGACAATTCGGACAATCTGAGTGAACGAATTCTCCGACAACTCTGGAACGGCGTTGATATCGTTGTCAATCCGATGGATGCCATTGTTTCGGACAGGTTCTTCAATATCAGACCTGAAGTCAGCAGGCCAACGTCCGAACAGAACTCGATGACACCGGAGCTCGCTGACAGAGTCGTGGTTGGTTCGACGGCTGTCGTGACGACTTCGCTCTCTGTGGGCTACGTGATCTGGATTCTGCGAGGCGGTTCGGTCTTAACGGCGTTTATGTCGGCCATGCCAGCCTGGCAGAGCTTCGACCCTCTTCCAATTCTGCAGTCAATTGAACGCCAGAATGAG
>JBILXT010000466.1:0-5340 GCA_044378235.1 Planctomycetaceae bacterium | reverse complement strand
CCTGTACTCTAGCCAATGACAATTCCAGCAGGACGCCTGTTCAATCCCGGGAAGGTCGATCGAAGATTACGGGATCCACTTGATAGGTGATTAACTGGAATGCATGGAAGTCTGCGAAGTGGCTGGCAGTTATGCGGATTATGTCAGTCAATTGGGAAAGGCCGATCCTGGCCTCCTTTGAAACGGCACAACGATTTGCAAGACATCAAACAGACTGGCGCTTCTGACAGGGTCAAATCAGAGTGTGTCAACCGCAAGATTGCAGAATTCTTCATTCAATCGAATCGTGTGACTGCAGCAACTGACATACGGCCCTCACAAGCACTGAAAAGTGGTTCCTCTCCTGCGGGAGCGGGTCCCCTGCGAACGAGTGGCTCTGCATATCTCAGCGAAAATCGCTGATTTCGGCTCCCTGATTCGGCCTGCAGTGCCTTGGCATTCGTGTGATCGGCAAGCTATGCCGAAGTGGTGAACGGTTAAAGAAAACCGGAAAAATGAGTTCAAAATGACGCTGTCGCCGTATTGACCATTCCTGATCGCAACAGTTATCACCCCGCGACGATTGTCCGTTCGTTGCGCTGCCCGCCAGTGGAAGACCGGAGAATCAAGACAGCTCAGATCTGATTACATCACGAGTCCCCGGAAACGGATTCCGGGCTCGGATCGAGTTACCTAATTTGAATCATGGTCCGAATCAGAATCGACTGGTTCGGAGATCATGGACGATCGCCGCCAGAGCCAGGTCGCTCTGTCGAGCATTCCTGAAGGAGGATCCTAAATTGCAAAAGGCCATCGGACTCATCACATGCGCTTCGGTGATGGCCGTGTCGCTGTATTTGTTCAGCGGCGGCGATCCGTCACGAACGTTGTCAGCTCAAACTGACTCCGGAAAACCTGCTGGCAACTACAATGCTGCTGCCAGACGATTTCTTCAGGACGCTCGGCAGAAGGCAAAGCAAGGCAAAACTGCCGAAGCTCGCCGACTTGCTGAAACAGCAGCATCGCTGTCTGCAGAGTGGAATGAAGGTGAAGAGACTCCCAGTGAGTTTCTTGACTCCCTCAATCAACCTGTCGCGTCACAGGACGAGGAATTTGCCTTTGGCGAAGAGCCTGAATCTTCTGAAATGGCCGAGGCGGATGACTCTGCACCTGCTGACTCAGAAGAAGTCAATCCTTTCGAGGAACTGGCCGACGCTGAGGAAGAGGCTCCAATGGCCAGCAATGACCTGCTGAAAAAGAAGCAGGCTCAGCGACTGGTCAAGGAAGCCCGATTCGCCATGTCGAAGGGAGATCTGGCAACCGCACGTTCGCGTGCTGTTCAGGCTCGACAGCTGCAGGCTCAGTGGGGCTTGTGGGATGATCGTCCAGAGCATGTCATCTCAGACCTTGACAAGAAGACGAAGACGGCAACCTTTGTCGCCGGTGGAAGCAAACCTGCAGAAAAGACTACCGTTCGATCCAGGAACGCCGACAAAGATTACGAGCAGGCAACCGCCCTGTTGAATCAGGCTCGTGCCGCGATGGACGCGGGCAACCTCGAAGATGCTCAGAAATTTGCCGACCAGGCTGCCAAGTTCGACGTGGCTTACGGAATGTTTGAAGACAATCCGACTCTGGTTTCACGTGATATCAAGCGTCTTCAGGGAACTGGTGCAGCAGCTCACTCAACATTTGCCTCCGCAGACAGTGATGCGTCTGAGGATGCAGTGATGGCTCGCAAACTTTTGCACGAAGCTCGCGAAGCTCTGGTTCACGGGAAGCTGAGTGTTGCTCGTGAGAAAGCTGACCAGGCGTCCGAGCTGAACGTTGCTTACAACGTTCTGGATGACCGTCCGGAACTTGTCCTGAATGATATCGAACTGGCTCTTCGTGGTCAGGGGAAATCCAGGAAGTCGCAACGCACAGACAATGTTGCCGCGAACGAAACCGCAATGGAATCAGAGGCACATCGGCTCGTCGCAGATGCTCGGTCAGCCCTGAAGAAGGGCGATCATCAGAAAGCTCAGCAACTTGCTATTCAGGCTCAGCAGCATGATGCTCCGTTCGGGCTGCTGGAAGATCGTCCTGAGACGGTTCTGGAAGAAGCTCAGTTGATGGCCCAGAACAGTTCGCAGAAGAGTGGCCGGAATGCAATGGCGTCAGGAAATCCGGTCGATGTAACTCCAGGTGGACGTGCATCAGCCTCGCTTGCTTCAAATGAAGAAGCGGAATTTGATTTTCCGGTTCTGGCACCTGAAGGCGAGTCCGCTTCTCAGGCCTACCGCCGCGGCATCGCCGCTCTGCGAAGTGGCAATCGAGCAGCTGCCAAAGCTGCTTTCTCAGAAGCATCGAAGAATGCCGGCGACCTTGGAAGTAAAGAACGTCGACAGTTGCAGGACTTTATGCAGGATCTGGCAGCCACCTCGGATGTGCAGTTGGCATCCGGTCAGGAAGGTGAAGCGGTTTCTGTTGACGAAGAACTGCCGATGAACCCAATGAACGAAAAAGATCCTCTGACAACAGCGACTGAAGAATCCGACGTCCGCTATGAACGTCTGCGTACAGAAGTCATGAACAGTGTGTTCCGGGCTGAAAAGCTGAAGAAGGATAACCCTGAAGAAGCTCTGCAGATTCTGGACAACACACTTGCCACTGTTGAAGCGGCTCCGCTCAATAAAGAGTCACTTGATACTCTGGGTGGCTATGTTCGTCGCAGTCAGGAAACGATTCGCGAGTATATGGATCAGCAGGGACCAAACATTGCCCAGCAGAACAAGAACCGCAATGTAATGGAAGCAATCAAACGCGAGACCGAATCAAAGATTCGAATCGAGCAGGAGTTTGCAGAGCTTGTTGATCAGTACAACGAACTGATGAAAGAACATCGTTATGCTGAAGCGGAACTGTTGGCCAAGAAAGCCAAGGACCTGAATCCGGATTTGCCACAGGCCACAATCATGGTCGAAAAGGCAAAGATCCAACGTCAGGTTGCCTTCAACAATGATGTTCGCGAACGCAAGGCAGACAGCTTTACACAGCAATTGAACGACGTCGAACTGGCTTCAATCATGCCTCCGGGTGGTGACTATTCGATGCCAGATGCAAAGTCATGGGAATCGCTTTCGAAGCGTCGATCCAAGTATGGTCAGGCCGATAGCCGAGAACGAACAGAAAGCGAACTGCAGATCGAGAAGAGCCTTGGAGAGAAAGTCTCCCTGCACTTCCATGATGTTGCTTTGACCGAAGTCATCCGTCACATTGCAACGGTGCATGGCATCAACATCGCAATGCAGACTCGTGCGATCGAAACGGAAGGCCTGACGGCGGATCAGCCCGTCAGCATTGATGTGGATGGCATTACTCTTCGAAGTGCATTGAACCTTCTTCTCGATCAGGCTGGTGGCCTCGTCTACACGATCGAGAACGAGACGCTGATGATTTCTAATCGTCTGGAGCAGGAAACGAAGCTCGTGACATTGACCTACAATGTTGCGGATCTGGTCGTTCCGGTGGCAAATAAGCTGGCGAATGGAGTTGGAGGCACCCCGGGAGGAGTTCAGGGGGCGATGCCAAATCCTGCTGCAGGTCTGTATCAGGTGAACGATGACCTTGCAGTCAACATCAGCGGGAACGGACGAACCAATTCCGGAGCAACGGTTGACTACTCGGACAACCATGCAGACTTCTCCGGTCTGATCGATCTGTTGACGACGACGATTGAACCAGGGACCTGGGACGTTGATGGTGGAAACGGAACCATTGCCACAGAAGAGAACACCTTGAGCCTCGTGATCCGTCAAACGGCGGCCACTCATGAGCAAGTCGCTGATTTGCTTAAGCAGTTGCGAAAACTGCAGGACTTGCAGGTGACGGTCGAAGTACGATTCATCAGTGTGTCGGATAACTTCTTCGAACGTATCGGTGTCGACTTTGACTTCAACGTTCAGGACAATCTCGGCGATCCGGCTGGGGTGCCTGCCTTTGGTTCACGTCAGCTTACATTCCCTGGCGGTCAGGCCGGTGGTGGTGGTGGTGGTGGCGGTGGAGGACAGCAGGGACAGGACCTTCGAGGGAATACTCAGCAAGGTGGAGGCGGTGGCGGCCAGCAAGGACAGCAGGGTCAGCAGGGTCAGCAAGGTGGTGGCACCAGCCTGTTTGACCGTGTGAACCGAGTCAACTCACCACGAGATGACTTTAATGGTCAGACCGTCGGACTGTCCTCGCCTGGACAATTCTCAGAAGACTATGACATCCAGTTCCGACAGGGCTCTTTTGAAATCGGTGTGCCTGACTTCGGTGGCTTTCAGCCGAATGCTGGTATTCAGGTTGGCATGGCTATCCTGAGCGACATCGAGGCCTTCTTCTTCATTCAGGCGGCCCAGGGCGATTCTCGATCGAACATCATGACCGCTCCAAAGGTCACGATGTACAACGGCCAGAATGCGACCGTATCCGACAACGTGTCAAGAAGCTATGTGCAGGGACAGGTGCCGGTTGTCGGTCAGGGTGGGGTTGGTTTCCAGCCAATCATCGGCCAGATTAATGATGGTGTCTCTCTGACAGTGAATGGTGTTGTTTCCTCTGACAGACGATATGTCCGATTGTCAATTCTTCCGATCTTCCAGCAGGTGATCGACATCCAGACCTTCACAAGTGCAGGTGGAGGAGCTGCCGCCGGAGGTTTCGGTGGTGGCCAGGGTGGATTTGGTGGTGGCCAAGGTGGATTTGGCGGTGGCGGTGGTGGTGGCCAGTTCGGCTTCGGCGGAATTGGCGGTGGTGTCGGCGGTGGCCAGGGTGGGTTCGGTGGCGGTGGAGGCGGCCAGCAAGGCCAGCAAGGACAGCAGGGCGGAGGCACTGTCGGTACCTTGCAGCTTCCGGTTTACTCTAACCTCACTGTCTCTACCGTGGTTAGCGTACCTGACGGTGGTACCGTGCTCCTTGGCGGTATCAAACGATTGAGGGAAGGCCGCAACATGGCTGGTGTGCCGATCCTCAACAAGATCCCTTACATCAGTCGACTCTTCAAGAACAGTGGTGTTGGACGTGAAACCGAAAGCATCATGCTGATGGTTACTCCTCGCATCATTATTCAGGAAGAAGAAGAGGAACTCATCATCGGAACTGCTACTGAATGATATCAGCGTGAACCTCAGCCGACTCATGAAGTGAAGCTCGTGAGTCAGCTGTCTGGCTCAGGTGCGGTCTGATCAGACAGCCGGTGCTGAATACAATTTGATATCCTCACTGCAGTCAAGCAGTTTCGGGGTCTGAGCCGTCGCGAAGTGCGGGTTTCGCGACGGCTCTTCTCATTTGACGAACGCGGTTTCGCCAACATGACCAAAGCCCGCAATCACAACGATC
>JBILXT010000465.1:0-5351 GCA_044378235.1 Planctomycetaceae bacterium | reverse complement strand
GTTGCAAGGCCCGCTTCGTCTGTTGCCGCTGCCGCTCCAGCTCGTTCACCGAAACCGGAACTGCAGTTCGAACCCATTGAGAGCGAACAGCCCGTGTCAGAAGAACCTGCGGAGGAAGAGCTTCAGCCGGAGTTTGAAGCAGTGGCTGCAGAGGAAACGTTTGAACCTGCATCGCAGGAAGCTGAAGAAGATATGACCGTGGAAGCGGCGGCCGCAGAAGACAATTCAGAATCTGCTGTGGACGAAGATTTCTTCGCGACCGTGAGCCAGAAAAAGCTGCCGGAACCAAAGACACCTGCTCGCAAAGTGGTACCGGGTGAAGTAATTGATGAGCCGGAATTCGATGGGCACTGCCTTGTAACGGCTGTTGAGAGCCGTGAGATCATTGATGGCTCACCTCGCCATCAAACAAAGTATCGTGGACACGTGCTGAATTTCAGTTCCGAAGAAGCAAAGCAGACCTTCCTGGCGAATCCAAATGACTTCTGGCCATTGTTCGATGGAATCTGTTCTGTTGCTATGGTGAACGATGATGAACGAGTCATGGGCAAGCTGGAATACGCCGCGTTCTTCCGCAAACGCCTGTGGCTGTTCAGCACCGAGGAAAACCTGAAGCAGTTCCTCGAAGACCCAGCGGACGTCGCTGAAGAGATGCAGGAACTGGCCGAATCCAGGTCAGCTCGGTAAGGCGGACGGCAGAAACAAACACCTGGCTCAACCATGGACTTGAGCCCGAGGCGTTAGCCGATGTTTCTGTCGAATCGGTAGCGCACTGTCAGTCATGGAATGATGTAAAACGGGAATTCGATACTGCGTGCCACAGCAGAAGCCGTTGCTGTTTGGGAACCACTAGCAGAGCGCGAGGCGTCAGCCGATGTTTCCAATGAATCGGCTAGCGTCTCAGGCTCAGCAGATTTGCTCGTTAGTATCGCACGAGGTCATCCGCGGTGCTGAGGCCAAGATCCTGCACGATCTCCTGAGCTTTCGTGACCATCATCTTGAGCTCGCTCTGCATGGCCAGGAACTGCCAGCCTTCGCTGATGCGATGCTTGATCTCATCGACGCTTTGGCAATGAATCCCCACGGGCGTTCCGGTCTTCTTGCCCGCCGCCAGAATTCGCTGCAGCATGGCTTCGAACTCTGCCGGAGTTGGTTCGGTGCCATCCGGCTTCTTCATCTGCCAGAACAAATCGTTCGGTCCGACGAAGATTCCGTCGACGCCCGGCAGGCTGTAAATCGCTTCCGCGTTATCAACGCCTTCGGGTGATTCTGTCTGCAGGATCACAAGAATCTCGTCGTTCGCTCGACGATAATATTCGCCCGTCGGCGTCTGGAAATTCTGAGCCGGAATACTGCCTCCAATGGATCGATTTCCCTGCGGAGGATACTTGGCCGCAGCAATCGCGATCCTTGCCTGTTCGACAGTATTCACCATCGGCACAACGATACCCCAGGCTCCCCCGTCGAGTACTCGCTTGATCAGATCATGATCCCCACGAGGAACTCGAGCCAGCGGCACGCAGCCCGCATCAGCGATTACCGCAAACATCAATGAAGCCATCTGCCAGTCGATCGGAGAATGTTCCAGATCCACGGTCAGCCATGGAAACCCCGTCCGTGCCATCAAACGCGCGGTAAACACGTCACCAAACGACAACCAGGTTCCAACAGAAGGTTGTCCGGCGGCCAGCGCAGCTTTGACGGGATTAGTTTTCATCGGAGTGCTTACTTTCGTCAGTGGAGTATGCGTGGTGCAAAAGCCCGTAAACCACCGGAGTAAACCCGGTGGGGGAAGGGGGCTAGCTTGTTTGAGGGCTATTCCGGCTCGATCACAATCAACAGGTCGCCGGTCTCGACTCGCCGCCCCGGCTGCACCAGAACATCGCGAATCTTGCCATCCAGTTCCGCGTTGATCATCGTTTCCATCTTCATGGCTTCCAAAGCCAACAGCTTCTGGCCCTTCTTGATTCGATCGCCAACCTTAACGGCCACAGTCACGACCATGCCTGGCATCGTGGCTCCGACCTGACCGGCAATCGCTGGGTCCGCTTTGATGCGAGCTTCCCCGGTTGCTTCGGCGGACTGATCGGCCACCGTGATTTCACGAGGCTGACCGTTCAGTTCAAAGAACACCGTGCGAGTTCCATCCGCGTGAGCATCGCTGACTGTCAGCAATTTGATAATCAAAGTCTTGCCGGGCTCGATGTCGATCGTGACTTCTTCGCCAGTCTCGAGGCCGAAGAAGAAGGTCGGAGTCGGGAAGATACTGACGTCTGAAAACTGCTGCTGATGTTTGATGAACTCTTCATAGACGCGTTCGTAAAGTAACCACGAGATCACTTCCTGTCCGGTCGGTTCTCGATCCAGCAGTTCGGCGACTTTCTTCTTTGCCGCATCCATGTCGGCCGGAGGCAATGTTTCCCCCGGGCGTCCGACGAACTCTTTCTTGCCCAGCAGAACTCGCTTCTTGACCGCGTCTGGAAAACCTCCCGGAGGCTGACCCATGCCGCCGCTGATCAAGTCAATCACGCTGCCCGGGAACGCAATATCGCGATCCGGATTCAGCACATCTTCGCAGGTCAGGTTATTCGCCAGCATGAAGAGGGCCATGTCGCCGACCGACTTGCTGGTCGGAGTCACTTTGACGATATCACCAAACAACTGATTCACTTCAGCGTAGATGCGACACGCTTCCGGCCAGCGATCTGCCAAGCCCAATGCACGAGCCTGCTCAAAGAGATTCGTGTACTGACCGCCTGGCATTTCATGGCGATAAAGATCAGCGGTGGCCGCCAGAGCAACGCTCTCGAACGGCGTGTAGAAGTCGCGAGTGGCTCGCCAATATTCCGCGATAGAATCCAGACGATCCGAATCCAGCTGAGTATCGCGGGCATCGAACCGCAGCATTTCCACCAGCGTATTCAGGTTCACCTGAGATGTGCCGCCGGACATCGGAGCCATCGCCGCATCTGCGATATCAAGTCCAACCTTGCTGCCTTCCAGAATCGAAGCCGCCTGAATTCCAGCGGTGTCGTGAGTATGGAAGTGGATCGGAATTCCGATTTCCTGCTTCAGAGCTTTGATCAACTGAGAAGCCGCCGCCGGCTTGCACAGACCTGCCATATCCTTGATCGCAAGGATATGAGCCCCCATCTTCTCCAGCTGCTTGGCCAGATCGACGTAATACTTCAGGCTGTATTTATTGCGTTTCGGATTCGTGATGTCGCCGGTGTAACAGATCGCTGCTTCACAGATCGCTCCGGTGTTGACGATCGCATCCATCGCAACGCCCATGTTCGGCAGCCAGTTCAGGCAGTCGAACACTCGGAAGACATCAATCCCTGCATCGGCCGCTTCTTTGACGAAGACCTGCACGATGTTGTCAGGGTAGTTTGTGTAACCCACTGCATTCGACGAGCGCAACAGCATCTGGAACAGAATATTCGGAACTCGTTCACGCATCTGCACAAGTCGTTGCCACGGACATTCCTTCAGGAATCGCATCGTCGTGTCGAACGTTGCACCGCCCCACATTTCCAGACTGAACATGTTGGAGCAGTGATGGGCATACGCATCCGACACGGCCAGCAGATCGAAGGTACGCATACGAGTCGCCAGCAGCGACTGATGAGCATCGCGGAAGGTTGTGTCCGTAATCAGGAGCTGCTTCTGCTCAGTGACCCACTTGGCGAACCCTGTCGCGCCGAGTTCCTTGAGCTTATCGCGAGTTCCTTTCGGCGGTTCAACACCACGAGGCACGGCTGGAGTTGGCGCCGCTTCACGTCGCAACGATTTCGGACGTCCTTTCACAAGGCTGTTGCCGTTGACGATGGTCTCAGCGAGGTAAGAAAGCAGTCGAGTTGCACGGTTCTTGCGAAGGTCGAACTGGAATAACTCAGGAGTGTCGTCAATAAACCGTGTCGTGCAGTCGCCGTTCACGAAAGTTGGGTGATTCATCACCTTGCCAAGGAACGGAATGTTGGTCTTCACACCACGAATACGGAATTCCTTCAGAGTCCGGTCCATGCGATGGATCGCGTCGATAAAGCGACGTCCGCGAGTCGTGACTTTGGTCAGCAGCGAATCATAAAACGGATTCACCACCGCCCCGGAAAACGCACTGCCGGCGTCAAGACGAATGCCCATGCCGCCGGAGGATCGATAATGGGTGACTCGACCATAGTCCGGCATGAAATTGTTCGCAGGGTCTTCGGTCGTGACGCGACATTGAACCGCGAAACCGTTGGTACGGATTTCCTTCTGATCGCCAAGACCGATTTCTTCGTCGGCCAGTTTCATTCCCTGAGCCACAAGGATCTGGCACTTCACGATGTCGATGTTGGTGATTTCTTCTGTCACCGTATGTTCGACCTGAATACGAGGATTCACTTCGATGAAGTAGAATTTCTCCGCATCCACATCCACGAGGAACTCGACAGTTCCTGCACAAGAGTAATTGACCGCTTTGCCGATCTTCACGGCGGCATCCAGAATGCCGTCCCGCAGAGCGACCGACAGATTCGGAGCCGGCGCGAGTTCGATCACTTTTTGATGACGACGCTGTACGGAGCAGTCACGTTCAAACAGATGCACGAGATTACCATGCTCATCGCCCAGCAGCTGTACTTCGATATGCTTGGCTCGAGCAATGAACTTTTCGATAAACACGTCAGGACAACCAAACGCTGTCTGAGCTTCGTTGCGAGCGGACTCAAAGGCCTGATCAAACTCGGCCGCTGTCTTCACAGCTCGCATCCCGCGACCGCCGCCGCCCTTGGCCGCTTTGATCATGACCGGGAAGCCAATCTCAGTCGCCTTCGCTTTGGCTTCTGAAACAGATTCAATCGAGTCCTTGGTCCCGCCAAGCACAGGCACGTTCGCCTTGATGGCAATATTTCGCGCGGCGGTTTTGTCACCGAGTGATTCGAGGCAATTAACGGATGGACCGACAAACTTGATGCCAGCTTCTTCGCAGGCTCGAGCAAACTCCGGGCGCTCCGAGAGGAATCCGTAACCCGGATGGATCGCATCGACGCCGATTTCCTTCGCCAGTGCGACGATGGAAGGGATGTCCAGGTATGAGCGAATCGGTTCGCCCGGTTTACCGATGCGATACGCTTCGTCCGCTTTGAAGCGATGCAAAGCGTAACGGTCTTCGTGGGAGTAAATCGCGACCGTGCGAATACCAAGTTCCGTAGCGCTTCGAAACACTCGAATGGCGATTTCAGAACGATTTGCAACCAGCAGCTTTTTAATTGTAGGCATGAATTCTCGAACCAACTAAGACTGTGTCGACGCTGATGAGCGAGGGTCAAGATCCCGTTCTGTTTGTCAACACACTTCAGGAATCG
>JBILXT010000107.1:0-19051 GCA_044378235.1 Planctomycetaceae bacterium | reverse complement strand
TGCTCGGATGCCGATCGAAGTGAAGCAAACGATGCAGCAGTCGAAGAAGGTGCTGATTGAGACGTTTAAAGATCTGATCCCTCCGGATATTCAAACTCGGAAAAAAATGGGATTCGGCGTTCCGATCTACCATTGGTTTCGGGCCGAACTCAAGCCAATGCTGTATGACGTGCTGTTGTCAGAACGTTGTTTAGGGCGAGGCTTGTTGAACGCGTCAGCGGTGAGGACTCTGGTTGACGAACATATCTCGGGAACGATGGACCATGCGTATCGATTGTGGAATCTGCTGTGCCTTGAACTTTGGCAGCGAATGATTCTGGATGACGTGCCGCCGATCTCGGCCCCGACGTCGTTTGTGTGAATGAGCAATCGCGGGGCTATCGTTTACCGCCAATACCGTCCAATAAATGTAGTGGAAGTCGCTAGACTTCCCAGAACAGAGGGATCTCTAGCGAGATCCACTACGTTCTCTCCGCAGTTTAACGGTAAACGACTCATCACAGGCTGTTCGTTACGTCGCCCATGACCTCGAGGACTCGATCAATCTCGGCATCGGTTCCGATGGTGATTCGCAAGCCGTCGAGCGTTCCGCCGTCAGGCAAGGCATCAGGGAACTTCATGAAGCGAACCAGGATCTTGCGGGCCTTGAGCTGTTCGTAGATTTCTTTGTGCTGACCGGTGGAGTGAGTTGTCCAGAGGAAATTGGCTTCACTCGGGTGCACCAGAAATCCAAAGGCCGGCAGAGCTGCAGCCAGTCTTTCACGAGTCGCCAGGATGCGAGCACGATTCTGCAGCATCCAGTCCTGATCCTCGAGAGCAGCGGTTGCGGCGGCGATAGCGACCGTGTCACAGTTATAGCTGTCTTTGACCTTCTGCATGCCGCTGATCAGGTCCGGATGAGCGACGGCGAAACCGAATCGAATTCCAGCCAGACTGTAAGACTTGCTGAACGTCCGCGTGACGATCATGCGGTTGTCGAACAGGTCATTTCGAAGCAATTCGCCTCGATGCGGCTTCTGGCAAAAATCACCGTAGGCTTCGTCGAGAATCAGCACACCCTGTTCGGGCAGAAGTTGGGCCAGTTGTTCGGCCGACCACAGCGTTCCGGTCGGAGAGTTTGGATTGGGCACAAAGAAGATGCGAATCTTCTTTCGCAGTTCGGCCGCTTCCGCAGCATCCCATTGCCATTGAGAATTCAGTCGCAAACGCACAACTCGACTGCCCTGAATCTGTGCGAGCGATTCGTAAAGCACATAACTGGGATAGGGATACGCGATGGACTGATCGGCGTCACAAAACGATCGAGTAATAATCGTCAGATTTTCGTCGCTGCCGTTGGCTGGAAGAATCCAGTCCGGATCGACATTGAACAGCTTCGCCGCAACTTTTCGAAAACCCGTCGCGCTGGGATCGGGATAGACGTTCAGACGACCTTCTGCTGCTCGGCGAATGGCATCAACAACTCGCGGTGATGGCGGATAGGGATTCTCGTTTGTGTTGAGCTTGACCCAGCCGCCTTCCTGAGGCTGCTCACCGGGAGCATAGCCTGCCATACGATCAATAGCCGGGCGAAAGACGGAGGTCATAACGAAGATCGATCCTGAAGAATTCTGACAGTAGAACAGCTGAACGCCTTTATTTGGCGAATGAGTTGTAGGTTGGGCCATTTCACCAGACAACGAGCAGGAATGCTCATCGAACGCCGAACCTGCGAGGATTGTCGGACGTTTCACGATGTCTTACAACAGTGTCGCCCGGGAATTCGCAAACGCCTGAAATTCGCCATCCCAAAGCCCAGACAAACGGGCATGATCAATGGTTCGGAACTCTGCCCATGAACGTATCGGAAAATTTGACGCGGCGAAATTGGCTGGCCGCGTCTGCAGCACTGGCCGGTGGCTTCGCGCTTTCTGACGGCACTTTTGCGGCATCCCTGCAACCCGATCAGACTGTGAACTCAGATTGGCCGCCGCTGGGAAATCCTCTTCCCAGGCTGGTCACCGGGATTCTGACCACTTACTTCAAGGGATCTCATTCCGATGTTTTGATTGGCCGCCTTCTGGAAGGCTGGAAGATTGATGGCGGTGTTGGCCCATCACTGAAATTGAGTTCTCTGTACATCGATCAGACCGTGAACACAGAGTTCGGACGCGAGCTTGCGAAGAAGTACAACGTACCGATCTTCGAAACGATTGAGGGAGCGGTCACGGTTGGGACAAACGGTATTCCGATCGATGGTGTTTTGAGCATCGGGGAGCACGGCGATTATCCTCGCAATGAACTCGGGCAGGACCTCTATCCTCGCAAGAAGTTCTTTCAGGAGATCACGGACACATTTAAAAAGTACGGCAAGGTCGTTCCTGTCTTTAATGACAAACATCTTGGGCCGAGTTGGGAAGACACGCTTTGGATGTATCAACGCTCCAAAGAGATGAAGGTGCCGTTCATGGCCGGGTCATCACTGGTCGTGGGATATCGAGATCCCGATATGACGGTCCCAATGGGCTGTGACATGGAATCGGCTTTTGCCATTGGCTACGCAGAACTGGATCGCTACGGTATTCATACCCTCGAGTTTCTGCAGTGCATGGCGGAACGCCGAAAGGGCGGAGAAGTTGGCGTCAAGGCCGTCCAATGTCTGAGCGGACCAGCCATCTGGGAGGCGATCGAAAAAGGGGCCATCAATGCCTCGTTAATCGATGCCGTAGCGGCTGTTTCCTTAAAGGCTGACGGAGCCACTGTTCGTTCCGCCATCAGTTCGAATGACCATTTGTTCCTGATTGAGTACTGCGACGGATTCGTGGCCGGAGCCCTGATGACGCGAGGCTTTGCTCAGAGTATCAGCGCCGGGGTTAAGGTCCGGGGAATTGATCAACCCCTCGCGGCCCGGGCAGAAGAACGAACGGTGCCTCGCCATCCGCATTTTGGGTTCTTGCTGCATGCGGTTGAACGCATGATTCATTCGGGAAAACCGACTTATCCTGTCGAACGGACAGTGTTGACGAGCGGCATATTGGATCGAGTCTTGAACTCGAAAGCTCAGGGAGGCGTTCGTCTGGAAACGCCGGAATTGGCGATTCCTTACTCGCCCAGTTCCTATCCGCACGCTCCGAATCCACCGCTGCCGCTGTGAGATGACGCGAAGAAAGTGGGGCCTCTCGGTCGGGATGCGGCAAATCTTCAGCTCGATTTCGTCCATTCCTGGAATCGTCGTCGTAAACCTTTCCGGTCGTGCCGCTGGTGAGGTGTGATGGCTGAGGATCTACGGGTTTTAGCCGTCGTGCGGAAAAGTCCATCCTGCCAGTTGCAATGAGTCGCCGAATCTGGACATTGAACAGCCATCGTTCCTCCGGCGTATTCCTGGTTCAGCCGGCTGTGTTTCAGGTCACCCGATTCACTGCAGTGAGCTATGCCCAACGGTCACAAATCGTCCAGCGAACTGAAGATCCGGCAGAAGCTCGGAAAGTACCGCATTGAGCGTCGTTTGGGGGCCGGCGGATTCGCCGCTGTTTACCAGGCGATGGATACGGTGCAGGGCATTCGAGTGGCCATCAAGGTGCCACACGCTCAATATACCACCGACGCAGTCCTGACCGAGTTTCGCAAGGAAATTCGCACCACGGCACCGCTCGAACACGACAATATCCTGCCCATCAAAGACGCCAGTATCATCGAAGACCGCCTGGTCGTCGTGTTTCCGCTGGGCGATGAAACTCTTCAGCAAAGAATGATGCGGCGGATTTGTCTGGAAACCGCTTTTGAGATCACAGAACAGATTCTGCGGGCCACCGCGTTAGCTCATTCTCATCACGTGATTCACTGTGATATCAAGCCGGAGAACGTGATTGTCTTCGCCGGAAATCGGATTCGCCTGGCAGACTTCGGGATTGCCAAGGTGTCGCAGAAAACCGTTCAGGGAGGCGGCACTGGAACAGTTGGCTATATGGCTCCCGAACAGGCCATGGGCAAGCCGTCCTTTCGGTCGGATGTCTTTTCGATAGGGCTGATCGTCTGGCGATTGCTGTCTGGCCAGTGGCCCGAATGGCCTTTCGAGTGGCCGGCTGCCGGATATCCCAAGTTGCGAGGACGCATTCATCCGGACTTTATCGATTTCATGCGGCGAGCGATCGAGATCAATCCTCGTCACCGATACCGGGATGCTCAGCAGATGCTGCAGATCTTCCTGAAACTAAAGAACCGCACGCTTCGCCATGCCAAATCGCGTCGTCGAGCAACCGCGTAGATTGTGATTCAGGTCCTGAATTCATGCTTTTGTCGAACGCCTGATGCATCAGACATGGACATGCAGAGTTTCACGGCCGTCGGCTTGAGGTTGCCAGTACCAGTGTCCAATCATTCGCAGCTTTCCTGGTTCATCGGGAAGCTCGATAAAGAGAAACGGGTCGCAAGCGATCACGGCGGTGGGAGCCAGAAACAAGGGCAGCACCTGCAGCGCCATGGCGGGTAGTACGGCTAGCCCGGCCGCGGTGTACTGGTGATTTTCAAGAAACTGTTCTGTCATCAGGGCCGAACGGTCAAGACCGTCTTCCAGTCTCACCAGAGATCTCGCAGCCAGTGCCGCCATTCTTCCGAGTCGTGTCGAATGCTCCGGAATGACCGTGGTCGATTTTCCTGTTCGGACGTACTCAAACTGAGCATAGGCGGCCGCTCGACGTCTTTGCTGAGCGTCCTTCCGAGCCTGTTTGTATTCAAGTGTAAGCCGATGCCACGCGCCCTTCGCGGCCATCCATTTCCTGTGGCTCCATTGTCGCAGGTTGTGAGGCACTTGTTTCACTCTGAACAGTGATCGATAGATCCAGCCCATTCGCAGAGCATGCTTTCTCGCTGCTTCAAGGCGTCGCTTTGCTTCGTCCTGAACCTGGATTGCAGTGAGCGGAACAGGCAGGCCGCTCGCGTTCTTTTCGTCTCCGAACAAGGGTACGCCGTACCAGACGGTTGCCTCAGGGTGCAAAGTATAGGCTTTCGCCAGTGCGGCCCGAATCTCAGCCGGCGGATTGTCCGGAATCTGGCTGGGGTTACGCATCATCTGCATCACAAAATCGCAGCGTCCTTCGAACCACAACGACCGTTCGATCAGATGGATGACTCGATACTCGTCGACCCAATGCGTGTTTCGCGTCAGAAGTTTTTCCGCAACGGCTGGGTCATTGATTTGCTGACGTGAGCCTGAAAGAGCGAGAGACGCGGCCAGAGGCTTCACGGCACTGGCCTTCAGAAGGGTCAGTGTTTCTCGTCCGAGTCCCTGAAGACCGAACGGAGAATTATCTTCGATGCCCATGTCGGCAACGAGCGGAAGATCTCGAGCCGTCTGTTTTGCCTTCGCCGAAGCTTTCATCAAGAGTGATGTCATGATCATCTTCCTTCAAGGTTCAAACTCGGTCCGCTGACACAATCTGCGACGAATCATCATTCGTGGATACACGTCGGGAAACGTTGTCGATCCAGAATCGGATCAACACATTGCAGATATGTGAGAGGAGCAACGCCCTTTTTCGAATTGTTCATCGAATCTGAAAAATTCGCGAGACTCACAGAATTTAGTCGCGAGGAGTGAAGGCGGATCGACGGAGTCGACTATTCGTGAATCTTCGCCTCCCAGGAACCGACTCGACGCGATTGCCGTGTCACGGCAGCTCTTGCATGCGTTTCCCCCGCCGAGACTCGACTCTGTTGAAAAAGATGTCGATTGGTCAGGAAAATCGGCAAGTGAACGTTCACTGATCGCCGAACAGCAAATTCGCGGTCCGAGGCTGACGGAACGAGTTCAATCATGCCCGCGCAAGCGGCTGACAAAAGAGAAAATTAGGCTCTGCACGCTGCACGAGGGAGGCTTGGCATGGTAAAAAGCTGTTCTCCTTGTGCATGTCCCCTGGAACGCCAACGAATTGTCAGGACATAGTGACCATGGTTTTGATTGCTGACTGGAAGAAATCCACATTTGACCCGACCAAAGAGCTGGAAGTCGACAAGATCTTTCGACTCGCGATTAAGCAAAAATGTTCGGATATTCACTTGCAGGTCGGGCGACCTCCAGTGTTCCGAATTCGAGGCGGTCTGCGTGAACTGGAGATGGCTCCCATCACCGAAAGTCAGATGATTCAACTGACGTTCCCGATGATGGACCAGCGAAACCTCGACATCTTCCACAAGAATGGCGGGGCTGACTATTCGAAGGTGCTGCAATGCGATGGCGAGCCCTGGCGATTCCGCGTGAACTTGTTCACTCAGCTGGGCAAGGTCGGGATGGTCGCTCGAAAGATCGAACGATCCATCCCGCCGTTCGAAGGTCTCTACCTTCCGGCCTGCATGGTTGATCACTGCAAATACGACCAGGGGATGGTGCTGCTGGCGGGTGTAACGGGTTCCGGAAAAAGTACGACGATTGCGTCGATGCTCGACTGGATCAACCGCAACATGAACAAGCACATTCTGACGATCGAAGACCCGATCGAATTTATTTATACCTCCGACAAGTGCCTGATTAACCAACGCGAGATCGGGCAGGATGTGATCGACTTCCACGTCGCGATGAAGCATGCGGTGCGAGAAGATCCGGACATCATGCTGGTGGGAGAAATGCGAGACCGTGAAACTTTCGAAACGGCGATTCACGCAGCCGAAACCGGTCACCTTGTGTTCGGAACAATCCACGCCCCTGGTGCTCCAGGTACGATTGCTCGTATTCTGGACTTGTTTCCATTCGACATGCATAAAGCGATTCGCGCCAGTATGGCGATGAACATGAAGTGTATCGTTGGGCAGAAGCTGTTGAAGACCATCGTCGACAAGCCACCTCGAGTACCGATCGTGGAGATCATGAGCTTCAATCCCACCGTGCGCAAGCTGGTGATGGAGGAGATGGACGAAAAGCTGTTCGCGGCCATTCGTATCGGCAAGTCAGAAGGCATGCAGTTGTTTAACGACAGTTTGTATGACTTCGTAACGCGCGAGTTCGTCAGTCGCGAAGCCGCGTTCGAAATCTCTCCGAACGTTGAAGAACTGAAGATGAAGCTGAAGGGAATCGAAGTAAAAGGCTCGGCGATTCTTTAACGGTACGACCTTTTTCAAATGTCCCAAATTTCTGTACCGAGAACCTGAGCGTCGATCATGGATTTCCTGCAGCTCTCCGGAAAAACGATTTTGATCGTTGGTGTCGCGAACCGCAAAAGCGTGGCGTGGCACACAGCAAAAGTGCTGCAGGAGAACGGCGCGAAGCTGATCTTCTCCGTTCGCAGTGAAGCACGGGCAGAGTCAGTACGAAAACTATTTCCGGACTCCTCTGTTTTCGTTTGCGACGTTGAGCATCAGGATCAGATCGACGCGTTGAAAGCATCGGTGGCGACGACGACACCGGTGCTGCACGGAATCGTTCATTCTGTGGCGTTCGCAGATTACTCGGCCGGCTGGCTGCCATTCCATCAGACTCCACGTCCCGCGTTTTTGCAGGCGATTAATATTTCCTGCTACTCCCTGATCGCGTTGTCGGAAGCGTTTCGAGAAACCCTGGATCCTGAGACCGGCAGTGTCGTCACGATCTCCATTTCAACGACGCGCATGGCGGCAGAGAACTATGGTTACATGGCTCCGGTGAAAGCCGCTCTCGATTCGTCCTTGTGCTTTTTGGCCAAGTCGTTTTCTCAGTTTTCCCGAGTTCGCTTCAATGCGGTCTGCCCCGGACTGCTGAAGACATCGGCCTCAGCCGGGATCCCCGGATATGTCGACAGCTATCTGTTCGCCGAAAAATCGACATTGCGCAAGCAGGCGGTTCAGACGGAAGAAGTCGCTTCGACCGTCGCATTTCTGTTGAGTCCTCGATCGTCCGGCATCAATGCTCAGGGACTTGTGATTGATGCTGGCATGGGAGTGAACTATTTCGATAAGGCGTTGGTGAGTCCGTAGTCGAAGTATTCAAGCTACCAGCAGCTCGTGGATCAGAACGTTGTATGGTTCGCCGCTGAGCTGAATGTGGCAAAGGGCCGCAACAGATCTACCATTTGGTCGCAGAACGATTACCGCTGAGAACGTCTGACAAAACCGGGACCAGGTCCCACCAGGATCACAAAATCACCGAGAAAAGCGAGTACCAAAGGCGTCTGTCCAGGTCTTCTTTGGTGACTCTCAGGATCACACGCAGTTCCTCAAAGCTGGCTGAGACTGGAAAAGTAGAATGTCCCCTTTTGAACTTGATGAATGGCTCAGCCGACCTACAGACCCGACAATCGAAGCCCTGCGACAGCTTGATGGTGATTTGGTCGTGCTGGGAGCAGGCGGGAAAATGGGGCCGACACTGGCTCGCATGGCGCGGCGAGCACTACCGACTGATCGCAAGGTGTTTGCCGTGTCGCGGTATTCGTCCAGCAGCGCGCGAGCGGACCTGGAAGCCCATGGCGTGCAGACGATCTCCTGCGATCTGTTGAATCGAGACGCTGTTGCGAAGCTGCCCGACGCCGCTAACGTCATGTACATGGCTGGCCATAAGTTTGGGACGAGCGATGCTCCGGAACTGACATGGATGATGAACAGCGTGCTCCCGTCGATCGTTGCGGAACGTTACGCAGGATCACGCACGGTTGTGTTTTCTACGGGCTGCGTCTACTCGTTGACGTCTGTGGCAAGTGGCGGCTCAACAGAAAACGATCCGCTGGCGCCGCCCGGTGAGTATGCTTATTCGTGTATCGCTCGCGAGCGAGTTTTCACACACTACGCCAAAACCTGCGGGACTCCGACGTTAATCTTTCGTCTGAATTACGCCATCGATCTGCGCTACGGAGTGCTCTACGATATCGCGTCCAAAGTCTGGCAGAACAAACCGGTCGATGTCACCATGGGACATGTGAACGTCATCTGGCAAGGCGATGCCAATGCACGAGCCCTCCAAAGCCTGGCTTTGACGCAGTGCCCTCCAGGAATCCTGAATGTGACGGGCCGCGAATGTCTCTCGGTGCGATGGCTGGCGGAGCAGTTTGGTCGACTGCTTGAGCGTGCTCCGCTCATCACCGGCAAGGAAGCTGACCTTGCATGGCTGAACAATGCGGCTCAATCTTTCGACCTGCTGGGCGATGTCACTGTTTCGCTGGAACAGATGATGACAGCCACAGCAGACTGGGTCAGAAACGGCGGCGTATCGCTCGGAAAACCAACTCACTTCGAGTCTCACGATGGCAAGTTTTGATTTTCGCGCGGCGCTGCAAAAAGGCCTGGTGATTCCCGCACATCCGTTGGCGGTGACGGAGAATCGCCGTCTGGATGAACGCCACCAGCGAGCACTCTCAAGATATTATCTGGCGGCCGGAGCTGGCGGACTGGCGGTCGGAGTTCACACGACTCAGTTTGCCATCCGGGATCCTCGGTTCGGTTTGTTCGAGGATGTGCTGGCACTGGCTGCTGAAGAGATGGATCGAGCCATCAATCCCGTTGTACGAATTGGCGGAATCTGCGGGAAGACAGCTCAAGCCGTGCAGGAGGCCGAGACACTTTCGCGACTGGGCTATCATTGTGGACTTCTGAGCCTCGCCGCATTGCCTCAGGCGACAGAGGACGAATTGATCTCCCATGTGAAGTCGGTTGGCCATGTCATTCCAATCGTCGGTTTTTACCTCCAGACGGCTGTTGGTGGGCGAGTTCTCCCGTATTCGTTCTGGCGTCGTTTCGTTGAGATCGAATCCGTTGTGGCCATCAAGATTGCAGCCTTCAATCGCTATCAAACTCTGGATGTGATCCGCGCTGTGGCGGAATCCGGTCGAGATGATATCGCACTGTACACGGGCAACGACGACAACATCGTGGCCGATCTAGTCACGCCGTGGCAATTCGGCGAGCGACAACTTCGTTTCACGGGCGGACTGCTCGGTCATTGGTCTGTCTGGACGAAGTCAGCGGTTGAGCTGTTGCAGCGGTGTCAAACAGAAGCGGCATCACCCGAGCTTCTGCAGCTGGGAGTGGAAGTCACTGACTGCAATGCTGCGTTCTTCGATGCGGCCAATCGTTTTCACGGTTGCATCGCCGGCATTCACGAAGTGCTGCGTCGCCAGGGTTTGTTGCAGGGTATCTGGTGTCTCGATGAAAACGAAGGGCTCAGTCCTGGGCAGGCGAACGAGATTGATCGAGTTTATCAGGCTTATCGTCATCTCAACGACGATCACTTCGTGGCAGAGCATCTTGATGCGTGGTTGCGATAACTCAAAATCAGCGGGTTCTGGCTTGAAATGACGCCAAAAGAGCCCCTAACGGGCCGAATTCGGGCGAACGGCCGGGATTTTTCTTTTTCTCTGTGAGTTCCCTCAATCCGGCGGGACTCACCACAATAGGGACTCATGTTCCTGTCGCTGGTGAACCTGCTGAAGAGCCCGATGCGTCCTCCTGATACTCGTCATAGTCTCATCGTCAGACTGAAGGACTCGCGAAATGATCTCGCGTGGACAGAATTCGTCTGCGCCTATGAACCGTTTCTGACGCGACTTGTTCGGAAGCAGGGAACACCTGAGCGACATGTAGCGGATGTGACTCAGCAGTTGTTGATTGCCATCGCGAAATCTGTCGATGGCTGGAAGCCCGACGGTAAGACGGCTTCCTTTCGACGATGGCTGGGCTGCGTAGCTCGGAATGTAGTCATCAAGTTTATGGTGCGAGAGAAAAAGCATGTGACCGGCGAAGGCGGATCTGATTTCCTGAAAGCCCTTACAGAGACAGTCGATCGGTCGATCGATGCGGAATTACAGCGTCAGTACGAACAGGAGTTGATCCTCTGGGCCGCTGAACGAGTACGCTCGGAGTTCCGTGAATCGTCGTGGCAAGCGTTCTGGGAAACAGAGATCATCGGCCGATCGATCGCTGACGTTGCAAAGGAACTGGGTGTGAGTATTGGCGGTGTCTACATGTCTCGCAGTCGGATCTTCGCTCGAATCCGAGTGATCATCGAAGAGGTGTTGAATGAGGAATAATCTCCGCCACCGGGTTTACCCCGGTGGTTCAAGGCCTTTGCACTACCCGTTGCCTGCGGAATATCTTGTCTACGGCATCAACAACATTCTGCCACGAGCTGGCATAGTCTTCAGAGTTAACGGAACGTCGCCGTAGTGCAAAGGCCTTTTTCCACCGGGGTAAACCCGGTGGCGGACGAGGAATGCGAGATTGAAGAGAACATGAACTGCAACCCCACACTCCTTCAACAATCGCTCGACGACCGCCTCACAGAGGCGGAAGAAGAATCGCTGTCCGCGCATTTGTCTGAGTGCGTTGCATGTCAGCGAGAACTGGAGAAACTCGCCGGGCGCCCAGCCGCGTGGACTCGTGTGGGGACCTCGCTGAAGGCCGCCTGCGAATCGGGAGAAGCCGAGCGATCGGGCATCGGGTTTGTGAGAGTCGTCGAAGCAGACTCAGCCGCAGACTTTGCGGTGGAGTGTCTCGAACCATCAACTTCGTCGGAATACATCGGCCGACTGGGCGACATCGAGATTCAGGACGTCATCGGCCACGGCGGTATGGGCGTGGTGCTAAAAGGGTATCAGCCGGAATTGAAACGACTGGTTGCCGTGAAAATGCTGGCACCGCAATTGGCCGTCAGCGCGGCGGCTCGCAAGCGATTTGCCAGAGAAGCTCAGGCGACGGCCGCGATCCTGCATCCGAACGTCATGCCGATTCTGACGGTTCATTCCAGTGGCAAGTTACCGTTTATCGTCATGCCATATGTGGCATGCGAATCATTGCAGCAGCGGCTGGATCGAGTCGGCTCGCTGGAACTGATTGACATACTTCGCATCGGCATGCAGACGGCCAACGGGCTTGCGGCCGCTCATGCTCAGGGACTGGTTCACCGCGATGTGAAGCCCGCCAATATTCTGCTGGAGATCAGCGTCGAGAAGGTCATGCTCACCGATTTCGGCCTTGCTCGAGCCATCGACGACGCCAGCATCACTCGCACAGGAATCATCGCCGGCACGCCGCTCTACATGTCCCCCGAACAGGCTCGCGGAGAACCCGTGGATGCTCGCAGTGACCTGTTCAGTCTCGGCACTGTGCTCTACACATTGGCCACCGGGCGAACGCCGTTTCGAGCCGAATCGACGTATGGAATTCTGCGTCGGCTCACTGATGAGTCGCCTCGTCCGCTGCGTGAAATTTCACCGCAGTTTCCGGCCTGGTTTGAGATGATCGTTCACAAGCTGCTGGCAAAGAGTCCCGCCGATCGATTCGCAAGTGCGACAGAGATCGCTCAGTTGCTGGAAGGCTGTTTGGCTCATCTTCAGCAACCAGCAACTGTGCCGCTGCCTGCTGAATGTGCTGTGGTTGCAACACGGCGAACGTTGTGGCAGCGTTGGATAGTGATCGTCGGGGTCTGCGCTGCAGCTGGCATGTTTGGTCTGACGTTCTTCCAGCGGACGCCAACAACCGAACCGCAAGTATCCGCAAAGCCACAAGCACCCATGGAGTCGCCAGGCATCTCAACGGATTCATCAACAAGCTGGGATGCTGGTGAAGAGACGGTCTCACCGCTCCGCAGCGACTTCAACAAATGGCAAGAGAATGCCGAGCAGATCTGGGAAGATATTCCGCCATAGTTTTGAACCACAAATCCCCAACCAAACTCCGCCACCGGGTTTACCCCGGTGGAAACAGGCCTTTGCACTACTCCAGATCCCAAGTTCAGGTGCGACGATGAGTAGTGCAAAAGGCCCTAAACCACCGGGGTAAACCCGGTGGCGAAGTTCGCTACGATGAGGACTGCTATTGAACGCTGATGACTTGCGACGATTAGCGAACATCAGCGTTCATTAGCGGTCCAAAACCTGCGATTAAGAAACCAAATTTCGAATCTCAAATCTCAGATTCTGAATCCCATCGGGAGTTCATGATGAACCGTCTCATTCTAATCGGCACCCTCTGGTGCCTTGTGATCTCGATCAGTGGAGCCCAGGAAGCGGACACGCCCAAACAAGAGGCCGGTTCGGTAGTTTCGGTTCCTGCCCTGGAGCAACCGGCCAATGAAGCGGCTTCGGCAGACGAAAGAAAGATTGTTGTTGTTCTCGGTCCCGATGCGACGCCCTCTGAGGATGAACAAGCAGTCAACATTCAAAAGGCTTTTGATTCTCTTAAGGCTCGCAACCTTCTGCGGTTTTCGACGCCTGAAGACGACCCAAAGAAAGTGATCGTGACCCTGGGATTCCACAAAGAAGACACTGCAGAAGGTATCGAGAACCTTCTGATAGACCTCTGGCAACTCGACATACCAGAACTGACCATTAGCCTGCGAAGAGGCACAACAATTCAGATCGAAACTGGAAACGGATGCTATGCACACATCTCTAACTTTGAGGACCTCGATCGACGACAGATCGTAGATCTCTGGGAGTTCTTTCAGAAACCGGAACGGAAGCAAAAGTTCGATGCTTTGTTTTTGTCCGGAAGTCACGCTTACTCAAAACCTTCAGTCCCGCCTCCACACCCCGCTTCACCGTCTACGGTGAGCCTGAAAGTTGAACGGGGGTTGGCTCGCGACGCGATTGAAATTACGCGAGCGCTGGAAAAGAAAGGTGGCCTGGTGAGTTTTGGTGTGGACGAGGAGGCGAATGCTATCCTTGTCGATAGCCGGGACGGGTTTCTCGAGGAAGCTCGTGTCCTGCTGAGGAAATGGCAGGATTATTATCACCCGGTTCCTGTCACAGACGGAAAGACAGCCGGGGCGGAGCCTACAGCGGTCTCGGTCTCCAACATTGAGGCAGGTTCCGGTTCCTCAAAAGCCATCGTGCTTGTGATTGATGCCGATGCTCAGCAATCTGAGGTCGTGAAGCAGGTCGTTGAGGCTCTGGAGAAGGCTGGTGTGGCGACGACCAGGACTGCCGAGACTGAACCGTTCGCAAACTCGTCGATCAGCGTGACTCTTGGCATTCGAAAAGATGTGTCTCACGAACACGTCACGCTGCTCGTTAAAGAATTGGTGGACGCAGGAGTCCACAGCGTATCGTTTCGCGAAGGGCTTCAACAAGGGGAGGAACATAATCGTCTGGATGTGCGTGTCGAGCCCGGGTACTCCGAAAGCGAATTGGCCAGGATTTACAGTGCTGTTGAGACAGTGAAGAAAAAATGCGGCTTGACGCTCCTTGTGGCAACGAACGGACTGTCCGACGAACTCGAAAAGAGCCCCTCGCTGGATGCGAATCTGCCAGAGCCAGATTCGTCAGCCGAGGCAACGCCTGTGAACGGGCAACCCTCTCCTTTCCGACCTTTAAGATCTGAGACCCCGCGCCGAGTTGCGGAGCCGAAGCGCATCGTCATCCAACCCGGCGTCGACGCGCAGGAGTCGGAGGTGATGTGGCAGTTTATGGCGGATCTTGAAAAGGCCGGGATTGCAAAGGTCATTGAGACCGAAATGACGCCAACGTCAGAATCGCCAATCGTGACGCAAGTCTTCATGCGGGAAGATGAGTCGTTCGAAAGGATCAAACTGTTTCTGGTGGACCTCAGGGCTTCCGGCGTGGAAAAGCTGGTCCTGGAATTCGGCGGACTTCATCCTGAAGGTGACGCTGACAAGCAACACAATGGCTTGGTTTTTCGAGCGACCAAAGGATATTCGCAAGATGAACTGCAAAGACTTGAGAAGGTCGTACAAGCGGCTGCAGAGCGTTGTGGACTGTCACTCTATTCGGCGGGTACGCATGTTCTTCCCTCTGGACCAAAATTTGTTGCTCCGCCTGATAAAGTCGCCGTCCCAAGTTACGCACCGAGCTTCAGACCCGCAGTTCCACAACTGCGAATCGACTACGAAGCCGCCAACAAGCAGGCTTACGATCTCGCCGAGTCGCTTCGACAAACGCCCGATGCGGCGAAGAAAGCCGAGCTGCGAACAGTCGTGCAGCGAGCTTTCACATTGCGACAAAGCCTGCTGCGAGCTGAGTTGCAGGAAATGCAGGCTCGGCTGGAGAAGACTCAACAATCGCTCGCCATGCGAGATCGCATGGCGGATCAAATCGTGGATCGACGGGTTGAGGATTTGCTGAATCCACAGTTGAAGTGGGACGATTCGGCTCTGCCATCCACGAAGGATTCGTCACCTAAAATCGGGACTGCTGCCCGTTACAACGCAGACGCTGACGGCTACAATTCACCGGAGCGGACGGGGTTTTCTGAGATCAGTCTGCGGATTCCCGAAAAGCAATTTGTTCCAGACCCTGGCACACCGGCATTGCGAGTCACTTACGATGATCTTGACCTTTTCAAGATCCTGAACATGGAGCCGGTGCCAGCGAACGCTGTTGAGTATTTTCCGGACTGGCTACAGGCGTTGAACGGCAAGACCGTCCGCATCCGTGGCTTCATGTATCCGACGTTTGAAGCTCACAGTTTGAAGCAGTTCACATTGGCTCGCCATAACGACATCTGCTGCTTCGTTCGTAATCCGAAAATCTACGATGTGATTGGTGTGTCACTGGGTGAAGGCATCACGACTGACTACATTGATGGTCGCCCGTTTGATGTTGAAGGCACGTTTAACATCGAACCCAAAGCTGATGAGAATAGACTCACTCGTCTCTACCGCATCTCGGAAGCTCGCATTCTTCCAGTCGCGGCGGAAGACATGGATTCACAGACTGAGGACCTGTCGAATGTGCAATCGAATGAGGTCAACGATTATCCGATTCAGGTAACGGGACCGAACAATTCATCCGCAAATGCATCGGCAAAGCCCGAGATCGCCCAACCTGTCACGGAGCTCGAAGGTCATTGGCACCTCGTCACCGATTTTGACCATCAAGGTGAGCAGCGTGAGATGTCACCAACAAACTGGACTTTTCGTGGAGACCAGCGTTCCATCGTCTGGCCAGGGGGTGGGTATGACTGCCGCATCAAAGTTGACCCGATCAAGAAGACTCTGTGGAGCTACTCAAGGGACGAGAACGGCAGCTACGGCGAGGATTACTACGAACTCAAAGGCAATCAACTGATTCTTCGCAATAAGCCTGACGCTGTGGACTATGAGGTCTTCGAACGTGGGCATGTCCGCATTCCCAGTGTCGTTCCCCTGGCAACTCAGGAACAAATAGTTCTTTGGCGTTGGGCGATTGTCGAGATTGTTGTGTTCAGTATGAACAGTCAGGCTCCCCGCGAGCGTGTCATCGGACGCGGAGTGGTGATCTCGTCGGACGGCAAAATCCTGTCCCAGATGTCTGTTATTGAAAATGGCGACCTCGTGAAAGAGAAGATCAAGGCCAGGTTCGACGACGGCACTGTCATTCCCCTCAAACTTATTGAAGAGGCTGGCCAGGGCTGGAGCGTCCTGCTGCCTGAGCTGCCGATCCATGTCAATCATTACTTCGAATTATCCACCTCAGAGGTGCAACTCCAGGACGAAGTGCGCGTCTGGGGACCGGAAGACTCACCATTTTTAAGTGAATCCTTGGCGCCGTTTGGCAACACGGTGACCGCTCTGGATCGTAAGTATCCCGCACTTGGAATTGCTGTCTGGCAACTTCGATTCAGCCGCCGCCCTGTCCTGGGGACACCCATTCTCGATGCGGACGGTGACTTGCTGGGCATGACCATCACCGGTGCCCAGGATCTGCTGCTGGCAATACCAGTTGCAGAATTGAAGGCCATGTTTCCGAAATCACTCGGCTTGCTGACGGACACTGAGAAGCCGGCCGAGCCCGCACCGATTCCCTAAACAAGCGAAGATATCTTAGTCACCGACTTTACGTCGGTGGTTTACTGGCCTTTGCACTACCGATGTCGCCATCGGGAATCACTATCGAAGTAGTGCAGAAGCCGTGATCCAACGGGGTAAACACCAATGGCTTGGACCTCTGCTCGACTTGCCATAAAGGGGCTTGTCCTGAGGTGTCAAGTATTTGGTATTGCAACGAGATTCAGTCGGACAGCTATCGTTATGATTTCGCCTCGTAGAGGCGGCAGCAGGTAGCCCCAGGCTTTAGCCTGGGGAAGACGTTAATATCACGGAGCGTTTTTATTTCAGAGCCTTGCCTCCAGAAATCATGCGAGTCAATCATGAAACATATCCGGGCGATGTTGATACTCACAATGTGCTGGACGTATATCGAGGGTATACACGCTCAAGAGTCATCGACTGTTTACTTCGGAGGCTAGGCGGTCGAAGTTTCAGAGGAACAGGCTGATCAGATCCGGGACGTTGAGGATGAATTCGCAACGGAGCTCAAGCCATTAGAACAGCAAGTTGAAGAGCTCACGGAGAAGCTTGTCGCCAAACGCCAGGAGTTCGAGAATAAAAGGCTCGGTCTTCTGACGCCGCAGCAGAGAGAAGCGATGCTCGCCGAGCGATTCAGGAGCGGGGAAACGTCGCTCAGAGAGAAGCAGGCTGACGACATTCGGCACCTCCGAAAGTTAATTCCTATTCTGAAAAAGCTGCAGACTCGTCAGTCGATTTCGGTTCTTGAGGGGCCTGAGCGTAAAAGCATGGAGTTGCCAACGGCACCGGCGGATGATCCTGCCGTGGAACACGTTGGCAAGCACTTCTTCTTCAAAGAGCCGCTCGTCTTGAACAGCGAAGACGAACTCACAATCTTGTCCACGGCTACCAGTTACAGATCCTTTCATCCGTTTCGGGGGTTAAAGTTCTGTGGCGGATTTCATCCCGACGCAAACATTCGAATTGTCACCCAGCACGGAACCATTCAGATGCTTGTTTGCTTTGGCTGCGGGGAAGTCCTGTTTATCGATGGAGAGAATCAGGTAAGAGCCGACATTGAATCAACTGCCTACCAGACGTTGCGAGATGTATGCGACCGTAACTTCCGGAAACGCGAACCGGTGGCTCGAGGCGGCGTTCCTGGCGGGAATTGATCTCAGAAACGCGACCGTTGTTTGCCGGAGAAATGGACTACCGCCTGTTGTGAACTTTCGAAAATCTACGAACAGTCAGGGGATCTTGTACTGGCGGAAAAGTGTGCACGGCAAGCTGTGGAACAAGATGAGTTTTACGACTGGTGTGGCGTGTACGCTCACGGCGTGGAAATGGAGCTGATTGGGAGAGTACGCAGTCTCAACGCGCGAATCCTCGATCAGGAACAAAAGAAGAAGAATTCGCCGACCCGCCATTGAGCATTCTCTACACTGAAAAGTTCACGACGGCATACCCCCGCAAGGTGACGCTCGAAAGGCATTTCCACTGACTGAGTGACTCAGTCACGTTCCATCATTCATCGCGAAATCACGATTTTCCGTACGCCGGATGGAAGTGTCTTCGTTCGAATTCCTGAGAGGTGCACCTCGGGAAAGCCGGGAACCAACAATCCGTCTGCCTCGAAGACGCGACAGCAAAACGCAGTTCACCGGCACTTGTGTTCAGGCATCTCGGACAAATCGTTCATTATCGTCCTGCCATTTGCAATGTTTCACAGGAATTCCGAAGCTTCCGTCATCCGGGGACCAGGGAAAGTGCGTTACCGACGAACAAGTCAGCTGTGAAAACGGTGACCATAATGATTTGCTGTGAGTTACGCAGAATCATTCAGTCGGTTCTATCGAACGCCGCCTGACAAATGAACAGGGGATGTCCAGCGCATGAGTGAATTCGCGGTTGAGTTGAGAGGTGTGACCAAGACCTTTGGCAGTCAGACGGCGGTCAGAGAGCTGGATCTATCGATACCGACGGGATCGATTTACGGGTTCATCGGCCCCAACGGATCGGGCAAGACGACCACGATTCGCATGATTCTGCGAATCTTTTTCCCTGATCGAGGCGTCGTCAAAGTTCTCGGGCAGGAAGTCGGCCAGTGTGCGGATGATCGAGTAGGTTACTTGCCAGAGGAACGCGGCTTATATCGACGCATGAAGGTTCGCGATCTGCTGCAATACTACGCGAGGCTGAAGGGCTTCACAAACTGCGATGCAGAAATCAAGTTCTGGCTGGAACGTCTTGGGGCAGCCGAATGGGGAAATCGAAAAATTGAAACGCTTTCCAAGGGGATGTCGCAGAAAGTTCAATTCGTCGCGGCAGTCGTCGCTCGTCCGGAATTGTTGATTCTTGACGAACCATTCAGCGGCCTTGATCCGGTCAATC
>JBILXT010000106.1:0-19057 GCA_044378235.1 Planctomycetaceae bacterium | reverse complement strand
AGCTGGCCGAGGATCCTCAGTATCCGGATCGCATCGCCGCTTACCGTGCGGCTTCTCAGAATGCGTCCAAAGCGTTGCACGTGGGAGATTCTCTGCCACTCAAATCGGGAAAAACTCAATTGGCGGTTAAGGTGATGACGTCGGGACGAGAAGTCCTGAGCGGTGTTGGGGAAGCGAATCCATTCGTCGATCGCCATCAACCTCAGCCTGATGATCCAAGCGACAATTCGGCCAGCTTGAGCCTTCTGTTCTCCTTCGGGGACTTTAGGTTTCTAACCTGCGGAGATCTGACATGGAATACCGAAGCAAAGCTGGTCACTCCACTGAACCCCGTCGGAAAAGTCGACCTGTTTATGGTGACTCATCACGGTCTGCCGGTCAGTAATAATCCGGCGTTGGTTCTCGCCATTGATCCCGTCGTTGCGGTTATGTGCAACGGCCCCAAAAAGGGCGGGGCAGAACAGACCATGAAAACTCTGAAAGAAGTTAAGTCCTTGAAAGACTGGTACCAACTGCATCGAAACGTCGACCTCGACCCAGAACTTCAGGCTCCATCTGAGTTCATTGCCAACACAGCACCGACAGCCGACTGCAAGGGGCAGTGGGTCAAAGCATCGATCGCTCCAGACGGCAATAGCTATACGGTCCAGATTGGCCCCGACGGTGAACAGCGACGCTATATGACTCGCGACAGATAGTGACTGGCTTCAAATCATCAGCCGGCAGGCGTTAGCGTCTGGTTCTTCTACGCTTCAAAAGAAGCGGGTCTAACAAACTGTTGATTTCACCGTTTACCGCCCAGCCGGAGGCGCCGGCCAGCATAAAAGCCGGCGCCTCCGGCTGGGCGGTAAACAGAAGCCCGCAGGATGATCCGGATGACCGATTACCGTAAAAATCCACGGCTATCAGTTGTCTGCCGATCAATGCTCGACGCTCAATTACGCAACTTCGCGATGTAGAAATAGAATCTCGCCGCGTCCTACCGAAACCAGGTCCCCGTGATAGAGATCAACGCTGGCTTCAAGTAATGCTGGATCCAGCGAAAATCCGGCATCCTTCAGTGTTCGCAGCATCAGCCGAACCGCTTGAGGTCGATAGGTCGAAGCGAATCGAAAGCTGGGAAGCAACTGTGGAGGATTCGGCCCAAAGAGTGCTAACGTGCCTCGTCGCATTCCAGCCCCGGGACGAATTCCGCACTCTCCGAAGACCGCAATCGTTCCAGCGATCATATTGAACCCCAGCATATCGCCCGCTGAGCCACCGATGGCGATCAGACCTCGTCGCATCGTCAGACCAATTTCGTTTCCGGCATTGCCGTCGACCAGAATCATTCCACCGGTCATCCCTTTGGTTGATCCACGATAGGCTGCTCCGGTCAGATGTCCTGCATTTCCGTGAATGTGGATAAATCCCTTCCGCATTTCCGCACCGACCCAACCACCAGCGTTTCCTTCGACGATGATTCGGCCTCCAGCCATCTGACTGCCCACATGTCGGCCGGCATTACCGAGAACTCGAACCGAGCCTTTCTTCATATGCGCACCGATCCAGTGCACGCCGGCGAGATTGCCGACAAATTCCATTTCCGCGTCAGTCGGATCGCCGGAAACAGTGAACATTTCCGCCAACGGAATTCGGCGATTGCCGTGGAAGATTTCGAATCGCTCAATCTCAGCCAGCGATTTTTCGCAGACCCAATCCGGGGTCAACCCTTCAATCTCCACCGGAACGGACGTTTCGGCGTTGTAGGTCAATGTGATCGCCATGAATCCCTTGATCCTCTAAAATCGTTACCAGTCGTCATACAAGTTTCGGGACACTAACTTCTCAGCGGATTTCACACAATTGTCAGTTTCCACACATCACAACGATGCTTCAAAAAAGGGCGCGATTATCCTGTGTGGAGGCAAATCCAGCCGCATGGGTCGAGACAAGGCGTCGCTGCCGTTTGGCACTGAACTGATGTTGCAGCGCGTTGTTCGACTTCTGTCCGAAGTCGTCGATTCCTCGGCGATTGTCGTGGTATCGGCAGCTGGACAAATTCTTCCGCCACTTCCCCCACAGATTCTAATCGCGTGCGACGAGAATCCCGGCCGCGGACCACTGGAAGGACTCGCCGCCGGCCTGAAAGCTATGCCCGATCACGCGGAAGCTGTCTACGCCACCAGTTGCGACGTGCCGCTTATGGCAACAGAGTTTGTCCGTGCCATGTTCAACCAGCTCGGGAATCATGAAATTGCCGTTCCAATGGAAGGACAGTTTCACCATCCGCTGGCTGCCGTTTATCGCCCGCGCGTTCTGACAACGGTTCAGCAATTATTGAATGCCAATCGACTCCGCCCGAGATTCCTATTCGATGAAGTCGACACCATTGAAGTCGACGTGGAATCCCTCCGGGACGTCGACCCAACGTTGTCGACACTGATGAACTTGAACCATCCGGAAGACTATGAGAAGGCGTTACAACAATTGAAAACCACGCCTTGATGTCCGGGGCCGTTCCCGTCGGCGGAGCGACGGGCGTACGGTACACCCGTCGGTCCGTCGACGGGATTCCCATCGCGCAAGTCACCCATCCACTATTTGCAATACGTCGCCTTCATGATTCCAAACGCAGCGCCACCCATGGCGAGTGGTATGGGTAGATAGGAAAACGGAATGCTTTGCTCATTCAGGAAATACAACACGCCCGCCGTTCCGATCGTCGCCCAGCAGGCCACAATTGCAGAAATCGCGGTTCGCTGTTGCGCTTCCTCGGCTGACAACGGCGCGGATTTGCTTTTGGCTTTAGGAGCAGGCGCTGCTTTCTTTTCAGGCTTGGCAGTTTCTCCTTTGGCCGCTTTACCGCTGGGCTTCGCGGCAGGTTCGTCAGCTGCTGAATCTTCTCGCATCCCCGGCGCGTAGTGTTTGGCAATTGCCTGGTTAACTGCTCGAGGCAACGCCAGGACTGCTCGCATCGGAATCCCACATCGCAGCCGAATTTCATCTTCCAGCGCTGGCGAAGGTTCATCAATACACGCAACCAGCAGATGTCCACGATCTTCAAATAGCGGCAGACACTGGTGCTTCTTGACAACTCGACGAGGAATCTGGTCCAGCACACTGTCTTCCGGCAACATGTCTTCCAGATCAACGTACGGCAGACGCAGCTCCACAGCCAACGCGCGAGTCGCATCCGCAGGCTCTACAAGTTTCATCTGAATCACAGCATCTCGATGATTCAGCCCTCGCGCTTCTGCGAAATGCTCGATCTCTGAGACCTGAGAACGCTTAATAAGACTCTTTGAGATCAAATAATCGAGCGTCGACTTAGGATCGTCGTCTTCTGTACTGGACGGCTCTCGCCCAAGTGAGACGTCGTACTCCTGCTTTCCGTCCGGGTCTGTCAGACACAGCATGGCCTTCGCCATCTCGTTCAGCAATTCCTGCGAACGAACAAGATACTGCCCGGTCGCATACTTTCGTACGTGAGCATTCAGCTTGCGATAATTGCCGCGAATCTTTTCCACGTCGTCTTCGAACATGACCAGACGCAACAACGTGTAATAATCCGGCGGACGATCTCCTTCGGGAATCCCCAACCATTCCTTGTAGACGTCGATTTCAGACACGCAATTGACTCCCCTCGGCAGTTTCAGACCTCAGAACGGCGAAAGCACTCTCAATCCGGTTTGAATCCAGACCGGTTGGTCTCGGGATACCTCAGAGGAGGTCTCCTCAATCGCCGCCGTGCACAGAATATACTCTTCGCACCGTGCGCGTAAACCGGCCCGGTGTTAAAACGGGAAACGAGCATCGATCTCCGCATGAGCAAGGTCGTAGAGAAATCTCGATAGCCGATCCACCATGACTTCCATCAACTGCCGCCCCTTTTCCGCGGTTGCCCCGTGCGGATTCCCGGCGCCGGTGTTCGTTGTCAGCAAATGCCACGGCCGAGTAATCGAGACCCAGCCATTATTGACGGCTTCCAGACGAGTTTCCGCGGTCAACCCGTCGTCGGCCGCCAGACTTCCATCAGGATGTTGTGCCACCAGATGACCAAAGTAGGCCAGTCCCAGCGACGTTTCCACTTCCCCGGCATGATCATCGGCTTCCTGAAAAATCGCCTTCTTCACGTCGGCCGTGAGTCCGCGAAACCAGTCACACAGGAAAAGTTGCACAGTCGTCTTGCCATGTAATTCTCGCAGCAGTGGCTTAAATTCGTTCCCGCCATGACTGTTAAGAATCAACAGTTTCCGAATGCCATGTCCTTCCAAAGATTCCACAAGATCCTGAATCACTCGCGCCAGTGTTGAAGGATTCAGATTCATCGACAGTCGGCATTGAGATTGATTTGTCTCCGTGCCATACGGAATCGTCGGCAGCAGAACGACTTTGGAACCTCGCTTCCAAGCCGCCTCACATGCTCGACTTCCGATCGCTTCGGCCTCAAACGTGTCGGTCCCGTAGGGCAAGTGCAGATTGTGAGGTTCCGTCGCCCCCATCGGCAACACGGCTACCTGATACTCACAGGACTTGACGTGAGCATAGTTCGTTTCCGCCAGAATCCACGGACGCATTAATCTTCTCCGACAGACTATTTCTCGTTCACAACCCAACGACCAGACATCATAGCCGAAGCGCATTCCACGCAATGATCTGCCACGCCAGAGAAATGATCATTTCGATGTTCTCCCCTTGGACTGCGGCAGCCTGCTGCCGCTTTCCGATCCACAGCCTGCTGTGGATCAACGGTCTTTCGTTGTGGCCAGTCTGCGACCGAGCCACCCCACTCCGACCGCAGGCCTTAACACGACGCTGCAGCCGCTCCCCAAAACACGGAGACCCTCGGTCGGTAACGCGTGCGCGGTCAAAGACCGGCACACAACGAGCGGTTTGGCAGCAGGCTGCCTGCACGAAAGCGGCAGCAAGCTGCCGCAGTCCAAGGAAACATTGTGCGTTTACCCCTTTCAACATTCGGATATCATTTGGCACCCACTGAGATCGCTCCAGACCAAACAAGGCCCTCGCCCGATGAGATTGCATCTGCACCTGACAACATGGATCTTGATTCTGCTTGTAAGTCCAATCTCAGCCGCCGAACGTCCAAACATCGTCTGGATCAGTTGCGAAGATATCAGCCCTCGATTGGGCTGTTATGGTGACTCCACAGCCACAACACCGAATCTCGACAAGTTCGCGACGGAAAGCACTCTGTTCACACACGCCTTTTCCTGCCACGGTGTTTGCGCACCAAGTCGTACGGGAATCATCACTGGGATGTATCCTATTTCGCTGGGTGCCAATCACATGCGATCCAAGGCAGTTTTGCCGGATCACGTGAAGCTCTTCCCGCAGTACCTGAAAGAAGCCGGATACTACTGCACGAACAACAGCAAGACAGATTACAACCTGGTCTGGAATCAGAAAGCGGTCTGGAATGAGTCTTCCGGGAAAGCTCACTGGAAGAATCGCCCGTCAAAGGAGACACCTTTCTTTGCCGTCTTCAACCTGACGATGACTCATGAAAGCAAAGTCTGGCCAAAGGGCTGGATCGATGTCGTCAGAGACCTTCCGGAATCACAGCGCCACAAGGCTGAGGACATGGTTGTTCCTCCGCTCTATCCTGACACACCAGCCGTTCGAGCAGACCTTGCGCGACTGGCGGATGTTATCACTGTGATGGATCAGGAGGTGGGAAGTCTCCTGCAGGAACTATCGGATGCCGGCCTCGCGGACAACACGGTCGTGATGTTCTGGTCAGATCATGGCAACGGGCTTCCTCGCTCCAAACGCTGGACTTACGACAGCGGCTCGCATGTTCCTCTGATGGTCCGCGTCCCTGAGAAAATTCGGGCCGAGATTCACTCAACTCCACTGGGAACAAAAGATGACCGGATGGTGAGCCTGATTGATCTGGGACCAACGGTGCTGAGTCTCGCGGGTATTCCTCAGCCCGCTCACATGCATGGCATCCCTTTTCTCGGCAAGCAAAACCACGACGGCCACGACTACATTTACGGTGCCCGAGATCGTCTGGACGAACGTTTCGATATGGTTCGAACGGTTCGCAGCCGTACTCATCGTTACGTCAGAAACCTGATGCCATGGCGTCCGGCGTTGCAACATGTGGCCTATGGAGAACAGAATGATATCCTTCGCGAGATGCGCAAACTACTGGACGCGGGTGAGTTGGCCCCACAGTCTTCGCAATGGTTCAAGTCTCCACGAGCCGCCGAGGAACTGTACGACCTCGAAAAGGACCCCTGGGAACTCGTTAACCTCGCGAATGATCCGGCGCACAAAGGCACATTGGAAACCTTGCGTGCAGAATGTGACCGCTGGCAGGTCGAAGTTCGAGATGTCCACCTGCTGCCCGAGATCATGCTGGATGAAGCCGAACGCGAATACGGCTCTCGCTGGAAGACGTTTCAGGGCGACGAAGGAAAGCTTCGAATTCAACGACTGCTGGAAGCCGCGAAACAAACGTCACATCTCGATCCAATAACAGCAACCACGGTTTCAGATCAGCTCGATACCGATCCAGCGGTTCGCTGGTGGCAACTCACATTGCTGTCTCGTGCGGGCAATGTGGAGCAGTTTGCGGACATATTGCGTGAAGAAACCGGTTCATCGAATCCCGCGATTCAACTGGCCGCAGCAGCAGGCCTGGCACGAGCCAACAAGATGGAAGACGCAGCCGCGGTCTTCAAAGCCCTGGTCAAATCAGAAAACTCATTTGTCCGCCATGCAGCCATGCTCGAAATCGATGAAGCCGGCGAACAAGTCATCAATGCGGTGCGAGACGACATTACAGTCGGCCAGGACGAAGAATATGTCCGTCGCTTGTATGAACATGCCACGAAGTCAGAATAATCCAGTGGCTAAATCAATCGATCCTTTTTCCCTTTTTGAGTCTCAGATGCCTCCGTTCTCGCAACTTCGCCCGCGTCGAAAAATCACCGGGATGTCAGCAGTGCTTCTGCCGTTTCTTGCTCCCGGCGAAGTCGACTGGAGCTCATTCGAAGCTCATGTCGCCCGCACCTGTGACGCTGGACTCGCTCCCGCAGTCAACATGGACACGGGCTACGTCAACCTGCTGGATGATTCAACTCGTCTGGAAGTCTTGAAGAGAACTCAGGCAGTGACCGCCGGGCGGATGTTCGTCGCCGGCGCATTTGTGAAGGATACTCCCGGGAGCACCTTCAATTTGCCAATATATAGTCAGCGGATGGAGGAGATCCAAAATCATGGCGGCACTCCGGTGATCTTTCAGTCGTATGGACTGACCCAGCAGGCAGACTCCGACATCATCAACGCTTACTCTCAAATTGGTCAAGCCTGCGATAAGTTCATCGGCTTCGAGCTCGGAACGATGTTCGCTCCGTTTGGACGAATCTACAGCGAACAAGTTTATCGCGGACTCCTGCAGATTCCTCAATGCCTCGGTGCCAAACATTCGTCGCTGCAGCGAGAACTCGAATGGCAAAGACTGAAATGGCGTGATGAAATTCGTCCCGACTTTATGGTTCTGACCGGCAATGACCTGGCGATCGATATGGTCATGTACGGCAGCGACTACCTGCTGGGCCTCAGTAGTTTTGCGCCGGATTTGTTTGCCAAGCGAGATGCCATGTGGGCTGCGGATAATGCGGATTTCTTCCAGTTGAACGATGTGCTTCAGTATCTGGGATTCTTTGCCTTTCGAGTTCCAGTTCCCGCTTACAAGCATTCGGCCGCGATGTTTTTGCATCTGCGAGGCTGGATTAAGACAACTCTGACTCACCCTCAGAGCCCCGAACGGCCCGAAAGTGACATGCCAATCCTGGCTGAGATACTGGATAAACTTGGGCCGTGGCTTCACTAAAAGGAACGTCATCACAGCCTGCCCCACGGTTGACCGTTCGAGAATTCTGTGCAACGCGAAACGGCCTGTGGTGCGACAGGGTGGATTTTGAACCGCGAAGGGACGCGAATTCACGCGGATAAGTCAATGAGTCCGTTGGCAGCATGGAAGGAATCATAACACGAGTCGCAGCCAAAGAACCCAGGATCCTTTTCCACCCTCGCTGTCGTTATTCGCGTTCATTCGCGTCCATTCGCGGTTCAAATTTTCTCCCTGAACCATTTCCACGAACATCAAGGCCCGTTAGCGTGGGCCTCAGAGCCAACTCCCATGGCCGCCTTAGAATCGCGGTTTTCACAACGAATTTATCGTTGCCCCGAGAATTCCGGCGAGTAATTGCACGCAGATGACAAGTCTTGTGGCGATCGATAAACTCCCCGCCTCTCGCGAATCCGCGAGTTCCCACACATGTCACTGTTTTTAGCGGGTAGAGATCGTGGCGGTTATTGTTCAGAAGTTTGGCGGCACCAGCGTAGCGAATGCCGGGAAAATTCGTCAGGCAGCTCAGCGGGCCGTCGATGCCAAACGCAAAGGTTACGACGTCGTCGTTGTCGTCAGCGCACGAGGTCACAAAACAGATGAACTCGTCGACCTCGCGGCTGAAATCACAAAAACGCCTCGACCACGCGAAATGGACATGCTGCTCTCCACCGGCGAACAGGAATCCGTTGCGCTGATGGCCATGGCGGTCCACGAACTGGGCGAAGAAGCCATCAGCCTGACCGGCGCACAGATCGGTGTTCTGACCGACACCACGCACACCAAAGCCCGTATCGTGAGCATCTCCACTCAGCGAATGCGCGAACTATTGTCGGCGGGCAATATCGTCATCGCGGCCGGCTTTCAGGGCGTTGATTCGAACATGAACATCACCACGCTGGGACGTGGTGGCAGCGATACAACAGCCACCGCGCTGGCAGCGGTGATGAATGCGGAACTTTGCGAAATCTACACAGACGTCGAAGGTGTCTTCACCACGGACCCACGCTTGGTGTCGTCCGCTCGAAAGGTCGAGCGAATCTCTTACGACGAAATGCTTGAGCTCGCCAGTCTTGGCGCCGGCGTTATGCACTCCCGATCGATCGAGTTCGCCAAGAAGTATCGCGTCCATCTGCGAGTTCGTCCGTCTTACTCTGACGGCCCGGGAACTTTGATCGCGCCTGAAGCAGACGGTGTTACCTCCATCGTCAGTGGCGTCGCATTCGTTCGAAATGAAGCATTGATCAGTCTCGTTGGTCTGCCGGATCAGCCTGGCGTCATGAGCGGTCTCTTCACCGCGTTGTCGTCCGCTAAGATTCCCGTCGACATGGTCGTTCAGAATGTCGCTCGAGAAGGCTACGCTAACGTTTCCTTCACGGTAGCTGAAGACGAACTTCCGGCGGCGATGAAAGTCGTTCAGGTCACCGCACAAAGTCTGGGCGCACAGGAAGTCACGACTCAGACAGGCCTGTCGAAGGTCTCGATCGTCGGGCATGGAATGCAGTCTCATACCGGCGTTGCGGCTCGGATGTTTCAGGTTCTGGCCAAACATTCGATCAATATCAAAGTGGTTACAACGAGTGAAATCAAGATTTCCGTGCTGATCGCTCGCGAACGCTGCAGCGACGCGGTACTCGCTGTCCATGAAGGATTTGAGCTTCATCAGGCCAGCGCGGCATTGCCTCAGGTTGGATACGTGGCCACCAGTCGCCGCAACGGAGCCAGTGATGCGTCTCAGGCCGCTGTTGCCGATGACATCGTATCGCGTCTGGAAGGCATGGAGAGCATTCTCGTCAGTGATGTTTCGGCCGATGTGAATCAGTCACGTGTCACCCTCAGCAACCTGCCGGATGAATCAGGGATTGCCGAAGGAATTTTTACAGCCATCGCCGAAGGTGGTGTGCTGGTTGACATGATTGTCCAGAACGTGGCTCGCGATAACCGCGCGACGATTTCGTTCACTGTGCCGTTTGGCGATCTGGATCGATCCCTGCTGCTGCTTCGTGAAGTTCTGGAACGATACGAAGGCTCCGCCGTTACCTCCGACCGACACATCGGCATGCTGACGATTGCGGGGATCGGGCTCCGCAGTCACACGGATGTTGGCCGTCGAGTTTTCCGGACGCTGGGCGACAACGGCATCAATGTGCAAATGATTAATACGAGCGAAATCAAGTTGAGCATTGTGATTTCGGCATCAGAATGTGATCGGGCTCTACAATTGCTCCGAGCAGAGTTTGGTTTAACCTGACAGGGAATTCGTTATGAAGCGCATCGGGATTTTGACGGCCGGCGGTGACACTCCCGCTCTCAACGCAACAATCTACGGCGCTGTCGAGCGTGCGAATGCTCTGAAGATTGAACTGCTGGGACTGCAGCGAGGATACGCGGGGCTGCTGGATAATCGAGTGCCCCACGTGCACCTGAATCCTCTGTTCACAGCGATCCCGGAACTGGATCCCTGCAAAGGCGGAACTCTGCTGGGATCTTCCAGAACCTATCTGGACGAAACCTGTGCAGATAAATTGGAACTTGTCGCTGCTCACGTCAAGAAGCTGAAACTTGACGGACTGATCTGTATTGGCGGCGACGGAACGATCAATGGCATGCAGCCCATCGCGGAGATTATTCCCTGCGTGCTCGCTCCGAAAACAATCGATAACGATCTTGGCCTGAACTATATCGATGAGCCCAACGAATGGACTCGGACGCCCAAAGCAGGAGGTGGCTTCATTGAGAAACGTGTTCCGGCACGCGACACCATGCGGCTGGAAGACATTATCAATTACGCAACCCCGGGCTACGCGACGGCGGTTTTTGTCGTGGCACAATCCATTGAGCGATTGCGTACTACGGCCGAAAGCCATCGACGTATTGCGATCGTGGAAGTCATGGGGCGACAATCCGGATATATCGCTTTGGGAGCCGCCTATGCTCAGCCCGATGTTATTTTAATCCCGGAAGTTCCGCTGGACCTCAATCAACTGACGGCTCGAGTCACCCAGCTTTACGACCTGCAGAAGCATGTTGTGATTGTTGTCGGTGAAGGCGTTCGCGACGCCGAGGGCCGCGAGCTTGGCGCAGCGATGCCGACATACGATCCGGCCGGCAATATTCGCTACAGCGGAGCAGGGGACGCCCTGGCTGACATGCTGGCGAAGTCGATGGGAGATGAAGTATTCTCCGAGATGCGTTCTTTTGAGCCCGCGTCGTCCACCATGTTTACTCGAAAGATCGGGCATACTCAGCGCGGCGGTCGGCCGATTCTGTTCGATCGCTTTCATGCCTCCCAACTTGGCGGAAAGGCGATCGATCTGCTGGTTTCCGGCGAGTCGAACGAAATTGCCACAATCCAGTACTGTCGAGACAAGGGCTTCACTCTCAGTTCCATCGCCGCCAATAAGCTGCGCGATCAATGGGGCGAGATTCATCCACGCGAAGTGCATCCATCCATGTACGACGCGCACCGCATGCAGCTGTCCGAGTTCGGCATGGACTACCTCAAGCCGATCTTTACGAACGCCATCGGGCTGGATGACGTGGAAGCCATCCGCACGCAGATGTTCAGCGCCGGAAGTCTCAGCAATCGATATCAGAGCGTGAACACGGATATCCGAAAACGTATTCGATACGTTTGAGTATGCGAACGTATCTGGTAGCCACCGTTTGCTTGCGAGCCGCAGTTGCCGATTGAACTATTCGTTTAACGGCAAGCCGCCGGCATAGGTGCCATCAGGCGATGCCGTCTCTGGTCTATGGCGAAACGCGATGCCGTTCAACGACCCGCGTTTTAATTCGCGGAACCGGCGCGAGCCGTCCGGTGCGTGTACGTGTTTTGCTGGCACTCACCGGGCAGCTCGCGGTGCTCCGCTACTTGGACAGCAGTGCCGTCAAGAGAATCATTTTTTCTTGGCCTTCTTCGGCGTCGCTTTCGAAGACTTGGTACTCTTCTTCACAGCGTTCTTCAGAACTTTCTTCGCAGCCTTTTTTGCAGCAGTTTTCTTCGCTGGCTTGTTCGCCGCATTCTTCTGCAGCTCTTCCTGATATCTCGCCACAAAACCTTTTGCCGTAATGTTTCGAATGACATCGGCAATAACGTCCAGGGCGACGTCTTCCAGCTTTTTGAAGCGAATACAGCTCTTACCCATATCGAGCTTCTTGCCAGTTTTCAGCCACGCCTTGCGGAATTGCTCCTCACTCTTATCCATGTAGATGCTCATCAGATAAACCGCCATGTGGTTCTTCTGTGAAGCCACGCTCACAAACGGCAAAGGCTGCTTTGGATCGCAATGGTATCCGTCGGGAAAAATGCGATGAGGAACAAAATAGCCGATCATGCCGTATTGCATCCCCTCCTCAAAGTCTTTGTCGAGGTTCTTGAGGATCATGCTGCGAATCGCCGAGAGAGCGGCTCGTCGATCTTCAGGGAGCTCTTTAAGATACTGCTCAACCGTAGTCGCTTTGCTTTGCATCTCCGTCTCTCCGTTCTCAGAACTCTGTTCATGGGGTAGTTGACAATAACAGGCGGTCTCATCACGATCTTAATCACGCGACACAAAACGACCAACAGAACACATCTGCCTGTTTACCAAATTTAGAATGCGTCAGCACCCACGCCTGACGCGGAATCCTATGCCTTCGGAGCCAGAATCGATCCATCTAGCGAACGTCACGCTCGTCAAGGAGCAGCGATCACGTGTGCGCGACCTGCAGGGATTTCGCAAGGGGCATCAGATACCGACCGAGTCCACTGATCACACCAACAGCTTTGTCGGACGTATTGCTGCGGAAGACCTGGCGGCCGATCTGGAAACTCGTTTTGCCGACTTTCGAAAACTCCTGAAGTTTAAACGCGTCGATCTGCAGGTCACCGATCCCGAATCCGGCGCCGCGATGATTTCGACGCCGTGGTTCGATTATCAGATCATCGCCTCGATTGCTCCCGACGATCCCTCAGAGGTCGTTTGGCGCCGACAAGTCGCGGAGTTCCGTTCGCCAGCGCAGATCTTTTCTTCGGCGTTCTCTTCAGTGTTCGGGAACCTGTTCGACACAGTAGAACTGTTGCCTCCGGCAGCCATCGATCTGGCGGACTTCATCGATCAGATTGAAGAACGAGGCCTCGACACGGTAACTCTGGATTACGATCGCAACACGACTTGGTGTCATGTTTCGCTCAAAGGCATCCCGGGGCAAGTGCGCCTGACAGCCGATCGCGTCACGTTGGTCGTATCACAGCCACAGTCACCCACGAAACTACTGGAAGCGTTCGTGCAGGTTCGCTCTCATTTCTCCGGGATCAGTTATTTCTGATCACCTCAGGGCAGCAACCCGCGTTCGCGCATTTCCTGAATATTGTCCGGCGCGCTGGAGAGCACTTTTTCGGACGCATAGCGGAACACCGCAAAGCGCCCCAACTCGGCGGGCGCGGACAGAATCCCAACTTGATTCTCTTCTTCCGCGTCCAGTTGCTTATTCAGTCTGGCGATCGCCTCTTCGACGGTGTCGGTCACAATTCGATCCGGGCCTGATTCATTGGCCAACTTGAGATTCGAGAAGGCCGCCGTGCGAGACATCAGAAAACTGATGAGACCCGTGTCTTCATGCTCTTCGAAGAAATCTCGCAGATCCGGATGCATGCTGTCTGGAGTAATGATCCTCGCGCGGCTGATCGTCACTTTTCCTTTGCGAACCTTCACCAGCCGATCACCGTCGTCCGATGAGGTTACGAGATAATAAGGCAGTTCGGAATCTCCGAATGTGAACAATCCGTACTCCGCCGATCGCTCAATACGTACGGAACTCCAGGCGTTTTTGAATCGCTGAAACTGTTCAAATTCGTCGAACAAGGACATCCTCGAATCTCTCAGAGAACTCACCAAAAGACCTGCGAAACCCGAATGTTCGCTCCAAACCCGCCAAAGTCAAACAACGCCGCCGCGTTTTCAACTTCGAAGGCAACTGAACGCCGCAGAAAAAGTTTTGTTCCCCGATAACGCAACTGAGGGGCAAGGTCGACTAGTAGACGCGTGCCTCGGGATAATGTCGACGCATCACGAGTTCCCGCGTTCGAACGAGCCCATACAAATTGAACAGTTTGAGCCAAATCAACCAGGACGACTGCTGCCAGGCCTCAACAAGGTCAGAAGCACCAAATGCTGCAAAGAGCGCACAGTAGCAAAGCTCGATTCGCGTTCGGCGGTGCCGCAGGAATCGCAAAAGCACAAGTGCAGAGAAGACAAGCCAGACCAGTCCTTCCAGAATGTTAAACCAGTGGTAACAGGCAGAGAATCCAAACGGTTCCTCAGCGTCATAAGTCCACCAAATCCGCACGAATACAATCTCAAACAAATTTTCCATTACGGGGTAACCTGACAAAGGTGCGAGCTGGAACTCGATGCTTTCCAAACGCGGAACCGCAATCCAGATCCGTCAGAGCTTGCTGACTTTTCAAACGGTGATCTCAAGAAGTTCATACTCAAGACGCATGAACCGGCAGAAAAGACTCGAAGTAGTTGGGCGTCTTCTCGGGGGGCAACGATCTGAATTGGATTGATCGACGCTGGTTTTCGGATGCCTTACACTCTGCCGCTATCATTCGCTTTTGGGGCAGGGATGGTGCTTCGCAATTGCGAATTGTGCCTTGCGACTTTTCAAGATCGTCTAACCGCAAGCCGCAGGCGACTGCGATATCGGAAACAGTCGCCTGCGTCTTGCCGTTACACAAAGAGTGAATTCGCTTGCTCCGCCCCAAGTCTAACACTGCCCAGAACCCAAGAGTCCCAGTAGCCACACGCTGACAGGTTTGTCATGAAAATTGAGCATCTTGCATTCAACGTTGCAGACCCCCTGGCATTTGCTCGATGGTATGTCGAGCATCTTGGACTCACGGTGAAACGCCGATTGGTTGAGCCGCCCTATGTACATTTCCTGGCCGACGACAGCGGGACGGTGATGCTGGAAGTGTACGGTAACCCGGATGCACCAAAGCTGGACTTCCCAACCGTCCAGCCGCCAGCTTTGCATCTGGCTTTTCTCTCGGCCGACCTCACCGCTGACGTAAAGCGACTCGTCGCCGCCGGAGCTTCCATTGTTGCAGATGTCCATACGCTGCCGTCGGGAGACACTTTCGCCATGTTGCGAGATCCATGGGGCTTGCCACTTCAGCTCGTTAAGCGTCTCACACCGATGATCTGATGGACCACATGGTTCAGAACTGATTTGCCAGATGTCCAGTTTGCACCGTTCACAGCCCCAACTACCGACCGAAATCCAGCGTTGGAGAGACGACTGGTTTTCGCGTGACGGTGAGGAACGTCTGCTTCGCGTGCGATGGCTATGGAATCCGGACGAAACACCCCTTGAGAACGTTTGCGTTCGGGAACAAGGAGGAACTGTTCTCGACATTCGACCATGCTCGAATAGTGAACTAACAGGTGTCCTGCCCGTTGCGTTAATTCCACCGCTTGTAAATGCTCACACCCACCTGGAGTTCTCAGCACTGGCCGACCCCCTTGAACCAGCTCTCCCGTTTCAAAGCTGGATTCAATCGCTGATGAAATGGCGTGGCAGTAACGTGACGCAGGCGGAATCTATTCGGAGTGGATTCGCTGAATCAGTGGCCTCGGGCGTCGGGCTGATCGGAGAAATCGCAACCCATGACGACATATCACTGTTGACGAATCCAAAGATCTATTGTGTCGCCTTCCGAGAACTCATCGGGCTCGGCCCAGCACGTGTCCAACAACAGCACGAACTCGCAGAGACGTTTCTATCCACTCCTTATACCCTCGGAGTTCGAAAAGCTCTCAGTCCACATGCTCCGTACACGGTTCACCTGGATCTTTTGGAACAATCTGTGGCACTCGGCGTTAAGTATCAGGTTCCGCTGGCGATGCATCTGGCGGAAACCACTGACGAACTGGAACTGCTGGCATCTGGTACGGGTCGCTTTCAGACGTTTCTTTCCTCGATGGGGTTGTTCGATCCAAAGCAGTTTCCCGGGGGCCGCTGCATTCTCGACCTGCTGAAACTACTCAGCTTGGCGCCCAAAGTGCTGGCTGTACATGGCAACTACTTCACCAATGAAGATATCGCGTTTCTTGCGAGTCATCAGAACATCACGACGGTGTATTGTCCTCGAACACATCACTTCTTTGGTCACACCGCTCATCCGTTTCGAAAACTGCTGAGCGCCGGATGCCGAGTTGTGCTCGGGACCGACAGCCGCGCGTCGAATCCGGACTTGAGCATCTGGCGGGAACTTCAGTACGTCGCCAGACTGGCTCCCGAGTTATCGCCGGGGTTATTGTTGGCCATGATTACAACTCATGCCGCAGAGGCGATGCAGTGCGAGACGGCACGGTTTCGAATTTGCCAGCATCAACAATTCTCTCCGGTTTTTCTGCTGACGGAAAACGCCAGTGAAGATCTCTCAGAGCTGATTCGAAATCCATCCACGGTTCCATGGCATCCGTATCTCGGTCAGACTTCGAACATCTTGCCCCCACATCAGGAATTCTCAGGTCGTTCCCATGAAGAATGAATTTATCGCGGTTCAGTTCGAACTGCTTGCCGATCTTCTCGAAATCCAGGGCGCTAATCCGTTTCGAATTCGAGCTTATCGCAACGCAGCTCGAACAATCTCATCGACCTCGGAATCGCTCAGCGACCTTGTTGCGACGAAACAGGATCTGACACAATTCGCTGGCATCGGAAAAGATCTGGCGAAACAGATCGAAGAGATCACGACCAAGGGGCAGCACTCAGCCCTGGAAGAACTGCGCAAACAAATCCCCGGCGGCGTGCTCGATATGCTGCGAATTCCCGGAGTCGGGCCAAAAAAAGTTTCCGTCTTCTTCAACGAGCTTGGCCTCAAATCGCTGGAAGATCTGAAGGCGGCTTGTGAAACAGGCAGACTGTCCAAGCTCAAAGGCTTCGGAAAGAAGACGGAAGAATCCATTCTGGCCAATATTGCTACCGCAACGGAACAGAGCCAGCGAGCTTCAATCTCCGATGCACGTGCTGCTGCAGAAGCGATCGTTGAGGGTTTGCAGAAGCTGAAAGAAGTTGGACAAGTCGCCGTGGCAGGCAGCTGCCGACGTCGCAAAGAGACCTGTGGTGATCTCGACATTCTTGCCACGTGTTCCGATTCCGGTCCGCCGATGGATTGCCTGGCGGCTCATCCTTTGGTCGAGTCTGTTCTTCAACGCGGCGAAACCAAACAGCGTGTGCGTCTGAAAACCGGCATGGAACTCGACCTGCGAGTCGTCCCTGAAGAATCCTTCGGCGCGGCGATGCAGTATTTCACTGGATCTAAAGAGCACAACGTCGTCGTTCGACAGCGAGCCAAGGACCTGGGACTCAAGCTGAACGAGTATGGCGTTTTCCGCGATGACGTTCAGGTCGCAGGCCGAACGGAAGAGGAAGTTTATGCGTCCGTTGGACTGCCATGGTTTCCTCCGGAGCTTCGGGAGAACCGACACGAATTCGAATGGGCCGATGCCGGAAAACTTCCCGAACTAGTCACGATTGGTGATATCAAGGGCGATCTGCATATGCACACGACCGCCTCAGACGGAGCCGCGACAATCGAACAGATGGCGATCGCCGCACGTGATCGAGGCCTAAAGTATATCGCCATCACTGATCACAGCAAACGCGTCTCCATGGCCAATGGCCTGGATGCAAATCGTCTGCGGAAACATTGGGAAGACATTCGACGGATCCGCGAGACCATTTCCGGGATCGACATTCTCTGCGGGATCGAATGCGACATTCTGGAAGATGCCACGATGGATCTTCCGGATGATGTCCTTGCCGAAGCAGACTGGGTGATCGCCGTGCTGCATTACGGCCTAAAGCAGCCGGGCGATCAGATTATGAAACGTCTGATGACGGCGGTCACGAATCCTCATGTGGACATCATCGGCCATTGCACAGGACGCATGATCGGTCGTCGTGAAGGCGCGGATATCAATTTTTCAGAGCTGTTGAAAGCTGCCGCCGACAATCAGGTGATGATGGAAATCAATGCTCACCCGAGTCGACTCGATCTTGATGACATCCATGCCGCTGCGGCCAAAGAGCTGGGTATCCCGATTGTCATCAGCACCGACTCTCACAGCGTCAATGGCTTTGAGGTTCTTGAGTACGGCGTCGACCAGGCTCGCCGCGCAGGGCTGACCAAAGACGATGTTGCGAATACTCGGACGCTGAAAGAGTTTCGCAAACTGCTAAAGTCGACATAAAAGAGACATTGATTAGGTCTCAACCGTCGCCTGAGCTTCCAGCAACAACAGTCGAGTGCTGATATTCGCCTCCGGAATGCCAAAACAGTGCGATACCGCAAACCGGTACTCCTGCAACTGCGGACCGTAGTGTTTGCGTTTGTTTTCGATCCACTGTTCCCGCGCGCCAACGAGCCGATCTGTTTTGAAATCCACGATGTCAGCAGCGAGGGGCCGACCGTTCTCGTAAAGCAAAACCAGCCGATCGATTGTCCCCTGAACCAATTCACCATCTCGCAACAGCACAAACATTCGTTCGCGTTCGACCTTTAAACTGGCAGAACCCGCTTCAATCTGTGCTCGATGAGAAGCAAACACCCGCGCATCGCCTCCCGAGGCCCCCTGAAACAACTTACGAACTCCGGCAACCCTAAGCATCTTTCGAAAATCAGGCAGCAGTCGCTCAACGACTCTCTCAGAAACGGTTAGCTCCGCCGCTCGCTGACGGAGGCTGGCTTCATCGGGTTCAGGACGAGACTCATCCAGCCATTCGATGCATTCGAACCATGCATGAATCACAGTACCTCGAGTTCTCGCATCAACTGCCGGATGGCCACCATGATGTGTCTCCGAGATAACAACGTCGGTCGTCTTTTCTCGTCGAGCAATCGCGACGGTGACCTCTGGTAGATAAAGCCGCGTTTCATCGTGCCGCGAGGGAGCTCGACGTTGAAGTCCACGTCGGCGTCCGTCATGCATCGGGGACAGGCGAACTTTCGGCACAAAGACTTTGGCCGCTCGACTTTGATAAGCCTCCTGTTCGAGCATTCGAGGAATTTGTTGAAACCATTCGGGATCGCCGGTCTGATAAATCACTGTCGAAGGCGGTGCCTGATTTCCTCCGGCCAACGCAGCCATCAATAGTCCGGCATAAGTCTTCGGAGGTTTATCTCCCATGACCGGCGGT
>JBILXT010000105.1:0-19061 GCA_044378235.1 Planctomycetaceae bacterium | reverse complement strand
GAAGACGCCGAAGCCGGAGCCGTCTTTGCTTCCGGCATGGGCGCAGCGGGCAGCATTTTTCTGTCTCTGGCTTCGGCCGGAGATCACGTCATTCTCGCTCGGGCTCTTTATGGAAAGACGTTGCAGCAGGCGTCTCGCATGCAGCAACAGTTTGGGCTGCAGATTTCCTACTTCGATGCGGATCAGCCTGAGCAGTTGAAGGAACTCGTGACCGAGAAAACTCGCTTCGTTCTTGTTGAAACGGTTTCGAATCCGTTGCTGCAAGTCGCCGACATCGAAGCGATTGCCCGTTCTCTGAACGACAGCGTTCCTTTGGTTGTCGATAGCACGTTTACGACACCCGAGCTGATTCGCCCTTTGAACCTTGGTGCGTCCATTGTCTTTCACAGCGCGTCGAAATATTTGAATGGTCATGGCGATGTCATGCTGGGCGTTGCTGCGGGGCGGAAATCTCTGATTCGAAAAATGAGCGAAACCTCCAGCATCTTCGGGCAGAACGCAAACCCGTTCGAGTCGTGGCTTTGCCAACGAGGCTTGCGGACTTTACCACTGAGAATGAAACAGATCTGCCAGACAACTCTGGAACTGGCCCGTGAACTTTCGAAGCATCCGGCCGTTCGAAAAGTGCACCATCCGCTGTTGCCTGGGCATCCCAGCCACGCCATCGCAAGTAGGCTTTATCCAGACGGCACTGGCGGAATCCTGGCTATTGAACTGGCGGGCGAGGGCTTTTCAGTCGTGAACCGATTCATGCAGGCCGCCTCGGGAATGCCGTTCTCCCCGACCCTCGCGGATGCTCGCACCACGATTTCGCACCCGGCGACTACTTCGCATCGCTTTATGACGGCCGAACAACGAGCGGAAATCGGGATTCGGGACGAACTAATCCGAGTGTCCGTCGGTCTTGAGCCTCTGGAACAGCTAAAAGTGGAGTTTTCGCAGGTGCTTGAGTCGATCGCTGGCTGAATTCGAGCCAAACACGGGCAATCGCAACGAACGGCTTGTCACCGAGTTTCGCGGGCGATATCATCCGCGTTTCGATTTTTCCGGCCCGTTCTGCGCGCAGAGCGGAGTGCGCGTTGGCCATTGGCCTTCTGCGTGATGCAAGTCATTGCCATCAATGGCTTTGCGCCAGAACCGATTCCGCCACTTCGGCAGTTTCGGCCTCGTCTTTCGTATTCAGAATTCTGATTTCGTCGTGTTCGAAAACATCACACAAAGTCTGGGAAAGGCCTTTTCGGCTTTCCGGGGAACCGGAAAGATCACGGAAAGCAACATCCGCGACGGCATGCAGCAGGTCCGCACGGCTCTGCTGGAAGCTGACGTTGCATACGATGTCGTCCAGGACTTTGTGAAGCGGGCGACGGAAGAGGCGATTGGCGAAAAGGTCCTGAAATCGCTGCGTCCTGAGGAACAGATCGTCGGGATCGTTCATCAGCAACTGATCAACTTGATGGGTCCGGTGGATCATTCACTGGCCATCAAGCGCGACGGCGTCAGCATCATTATGATGTGCGGTCTGCAGGGATCCGGAAAAACGACAACCTGCGGCAAACTGGCTCGTCGATTGAAGGAAGCCGGGCATTCGCCGTTCCTGGTTGCGGCAGACTTACAGCGACCTGCGGCGATTGAGCAATTAAAGGTAATCGGCGGCCAGGTTGGCTGCCCGGTTTACGCCGAAGATCCAAAGACAAGTAATCCTGTCCAGGTCTGTAAAAACGGGGTTAAGGAAGCAAAACGAGTCGGTGCGAAGGTCGTGATTCTCGACACCGCTGGCCGTTTGCACGTCGACGCGGCTCTGATGAAAGAGCTGCAGCAAATTGACAGCAGCGTTGCTCCGGACCAGGCTCTGCTGGTTTGCGATGCGATGACTGGTCAGGATGCGGTCAACAGTGCCAAGGCGTTTAATGACGCTCTGGAACTGGATGGCGTGATCCTCACCAAGCTGGACGGGGACACTCGCGGCGGAGCAGCCCTCAGCGTTAAGGCTGTGACTGGCGTTCCGATCAAGTTTATTGGTGTTGGTGAGCAGCTGGATCGGCTGGAGGAATTCCATCCCGATCGAATGGCTGGTCGAATTCTGGGCATGGGCGATATCGTTTCGCTCTTTGAAAAGGCTCAGAAAGAATTCGACGAAGAGGACATGCTGCGTCAGCAGGAGAAGATGCAGCAGGGTAAGTTCACCCTGGAAGACTTCCGCAAGCAGATGCGGCAGATCAAAAAGCTGGGCTCCATGCGAGAAATCATGAAAATGATTCCGGGCATGGGAGGCATCGTCGATCAAATGGGTGATCTGAATCCAGAAGACGACATGCGGCGGATTGAAGGGATCATCAATTCGATGACCCCCAAAGAACGCCAGAATCCTGACATTATCGACCGCGGCCGACGTAACCGTATTGCCTGCGGAAGTGGTGTACAGCCGGCAGAAGTGAATAAGCTGCTGAAAGACTTCTCCGCGATGGGGAAGATGATGCAGGGCATGTCCAGCATGGGCCTGCGTGACCGGATGCGAGCCGTCAAAGGCATGGCTGACGGCGGATTTATGAATCCGGGTGCCGAACTGATCGAAAAGAAGATGAGAAGTACTCGTGGGCCGTTGAATCAGGATCAAGCTCGCGAGAAGAAGAAGAAACAGAAAAAAGAAGCACAAAAAGCGAAGAAGAGGAACCGAAAGAAGTAGGACTTCAATCGCCGCAGTGTTTCGTCCCGGCAGGGATCGGCAGTTTCTGCCGAAGTTTGTAAAAAGACCGTTTGACCTGAGCCAGCTTCGAGCCTTCAAAAGAGTTCGCGGCTGACTCAGGTTTAACAGAAGATTGAACAAGAGTTACTTGAAACCTTTTACGTTGGTGAATGCACAATTTCAGACCGCTTTGTGTAGTCATCGACGATTGTTTTTGTCAGTTCAGGAGTAGCAATGGCTGTTCGAATTCGCATGAAGAAAATGGGACGCAAGCACCGTGCGTTCTTCCGTATCTGTGTTATGGACTCCCGCGTTCAGCGCGACGGGAAGGCGATCGAAGAAGTTGGCTTCTACGATCCGATGGTCCATGACAAGTCTGCTCGCGTTAAGCTGAACCTTGAGCGAGTTGAATACTGGATGTCCGTTGGTGCGCAGCCAAGCGAAAAAGTGAACGCTCTGATTCGCAAGGTCAAGCAGAACAAGTTCGGCAAGGCTCTCGCGCCTCCTCCGATGCTGGCTCCAAAGGTTAAGGAAGTCGCAGCTCCTGCAGAAGCTGAAGCTCCTGCGGCCGAGTAATCCGGATCAGACTGCTGCTGGGTCTTGTTCGGACTGTCAATGTCTTCAGAGTGTCTGACTTCCATGAAGTAAGGCTCCTGATCAGAAGTTCGATCATGGTCTCCTGCCAGCAAATGGGACATCGGCTGTTATGCGGTTTGATATCCTCACCCTGTTTCCGGAGATGTTCGAGGGATACCTTGGACAAGGTCACCTGAAACTGGCAATTGAACGCGGTCTGGTAGATATCAAGCTGCACAATTTCCGGGACCATGCTCCTGGAAAGCGACGGCAGATCGATGACAAGCCGTTTGGTGGTGGTCCAGGCATGCTGATTATGTGTCAGCCGGTTTTCGACTGTGTCGAAACTGTGCAGGCTCAATCGGAAGTGCCTGGGCGATTACTGATGATGACCCCTCAGGGTCGAAAATTGGATCAAAAGCTGGTTGAGGAACTCGCTCAGGAGCCTCGACTGCTGTTGCTCTGTGGACGGTATGAAGGTTTTGATGACCGGATCCGTCAGGGGTTGCAGCCAACTGAGATTTCGGTGGGCGACTTCATCTGCAACGGTGGAGAAGTTCCGGCGATGCTGATCGTTGACACAGTCATCCGGTTGATTCCGGGTGTTCTGGGCGATGAAACCAGCAGCCGATATGATTCGTTCAGCAACGCCGGTTTGCTGGAACATCCGCAGTTCACGAGACCTCGTGAGTTTCGGGGAATGACGGTGCCGGAAGTGCTGATCAGTGGTGATCATGCCAAGATAGAAGAATGGCAGAAGGCTCAGAGCCTGCAGAGAACAGCGGAACGCCGCCGGGATCTGCTGGACCAGTCCGGCTCTGACTCTGCTGAGTTTGAATAAGTTCAAAGGAACCCAGTCATGCGAAACAGTTTGATTCTCGCTGTGGAAAAGTCCAGCCTGCGTGAGCAGCCGCTGCAGTTTGCCGTCGGCGACAGTGTTGATGTGCACACACGAATTCTTGAAGGTACCAAAGAGCGAATCCAGATCTTCAGCGGCGTAGTCATCGCCCGCAGCGGAACTGGCACTTCAGAATCTTTCACCGTTCGCCGAATCGTCCAGGGCGAAGGTGTTGAGCGAAACTTCCCAGTGAACTCCCCAAAGATTTCACACATCGAAGTGAAGCGACATGCTCGCGTTCGCCGCGCGAAGCTGTTCTATCTTCGTGAACGAACCGGCAAGGCCACACGTCTTAAAGAACGTAAGGCCAAGCCATGGGAAGTACAGGTCAGCGACTCTGCGAATTGAGAGTTGGATGTACTTCTTCGGTAGCGTAACGTTGCCAGCCTGTCAGTGAGCGAAAGATTGCGGCTGCCTTTTTTGGGGCTTGTTGGTCTCAGTGTTCCTTGTCTGAGTGGCTGAGCAACGTGGCAGAAAACTAGAAACAGGCGACTGCCTCATCAGGGTTCCTGAGGCAGTCGCCTTTTCGCTGCGCGGTGCATTGAAGAACCTAGAACTGTGGGGCAGCCAATGAAGAACCTTCTTCGCAAACTGCTGGGTGATCGCGGTGAACGTGCGGCTGTGAAGCACCTGAAGAAGCAGGGCTATCGGATCCTTGCGAAACAGTATCGGAATCAGTTTGGCGAGATCGACATTATCGCACAGATCGGTGCCACAACGGTTTTTGTCGAAGTGAAAACTCGTAAGTCTGCGGATGACGGCCAACCCTTTGAGGCAGTCGATCGACGCAAACAGGAAAAGCTGACACGGGCCGCGCTGGCCTGGCTGAAGAAACATCGACGGCTCGAGCAGCCCGCTCGCTTCGATATCGTGTCGATCCTCTGGCCCGACGATGGTAGTGAACCTCGGTTGACTCATTACGAGAATGCTTTCGAGCCAACCGGTCGCGGCCAGATGTTTAGTTAGCAGCCAACACAAACCCCACCTGGCCTGCAGACGATTGATTTAGTCGTTTACCGCCCAGCCGGAGGCGCCGGCCGATAAAAATGCCGGCGCCTCCGGCTGGGCGGTAAACAAGAAAACAAAGGCTGCGACTAAATCAATCACGCCGCCATTTCATCATCGTTGCGGCCTGGCTTTTCCGCCGACATCACGACGGCAGAAATATTCCCTGCACGGGCCAGGCGATCAAACTCCTGCTCATCAAATCCTGAAGACGCCGTCGCCATCAGTCCGAAGCCGCCGCCCAGCAAAGTAACCCCCGTCAGCACACTACCAGCAACGACCAGAAGAGCGAAATCTCCGCCAATCTGCTGGACTTCGAGCATTCGAATTCCCACGAACAAAACCATACCCATTCCGAACGTTGTCAGGCATAATCCCGTAGCAAACCTCAAGGGGCGAAGCTTCTTTCTTTCGGCAGAAGTTTCCGGGCCAGGAGACTCCAGCGAGAATGTCTCCGCGGCTGTCATTTCAAAAGACTCTGCGGCCTTTGCTGAGTCAACCGTTACGGTTTCTGATGCAGTGTTTGTGGTATTCATCTGATCTCATCCGACACCGAAATTCGCCAACATCCTGTTAGGCAATCCGTTTCGACGCCAAGCCTGCGAGGCCCGCACCGAAGTCGTGGTCGATTTGTCGGGGAAGACAAACAGACCAAAACGCATTACGAATTCCCGCCCTTAAGCGAGAAATCTCGGAGGAACTACCCCGTTAAACGTGGGATCTGGCCGTTCGGATCAATGGATTTCTCCCGATTTCCGGAGGATCAAGAACCGGACGCTAACGCGTTCCGGCTGATGATCGCAGACCGCGCACGCGACATCGCTACTCCTGTGACAGTTCGCGGAGTTCATCGAGAGCGTCATCAAGGTCGGGGACTCGTGCGCCGGCGACTCTTCCTTTGCGATCGCAGTCGTTTAGCAGAAGCAGCGTTTCGTAGTCTTCGTTTTCCTTCAGACGCTGATGAAGTCGGAAGCCAATCGTACGATCACGGATCAGATGAGCATCCATGTGATGCCGAATCAACCAGGCTGTTCGTTCGGTAATGAAGCCTTCCAAAGCTTCCAAACCAGCATTCACGTGATCGTTGTTATCGATGCCCTTGCCGACATCGTGCAGTAATGCGGCCAGTTGAAATTCTTCATCGTAAGGCAATTCGTCAACGGCCAGCACATAACACTGCAACAAGTGATAGAGCACATCACCTTCCGGATGATATTCACGCCCCTGAGCAGCACCGGACAGCGGAATCAGCAGCGAACGATAAACCTGAAATCGATCGATCGCGTTATCCGCCGCAGTCACTTCCGACTCCAGATCAAAGTCCGGATACTCTTTCCGAAGGAACTGTTCAAACTCCGGCAGAGTCGCTCGTTCGATCGCCTTTCCCGTGATCGAGCTTTTGAATTGATATGTCGCCTTGTCCGGCGCGTACATGGTCAGCTCAACAGGAAAGCGATCCCTGATGTGGAAGTGCGTGAAGATACGCTCTTCACCGTGTTTGCGGACACGTTTCCGTTCCAGTTGATAGTCGATGCCCTCAGCTTCAAGCCGAGCTTCCACAGCTTCAGCGGTCGCCGAAAAAATGTGAATATCGATGTCTGAACCCTGCCGAATATGTCCGGTGAAGGTGCTGCCGATAATCTTCGGCCGGAAGTTCTCCAGCATTCGCATCAGTCGCAGGGCCTCGAACCGCATCTCACGGAGACGATCGAATCTTGAATCGCCTTCGAACAGATTCGCCAGCCGCAAAATCTCATCGCGGATTTCTGCGTTGCTGGGTAATTCGGACGGTTTGACCCAGCCCTGGCAAAGTCGTTGAGCCGCCTTCAGTTTGGCTCGGTAGTACTCAGACTCACTTCGGGAGTACATCAGACGTGCCGATTCCACAATGATCGCACGTCGCAGTTTTGCATCTGTCATGAAACAGTGTCGGATTCATGAGAAGACATCCGGATGCTGATGACATTCATCCGCACAATTCTGGACGCACTCTCAATGCCCTTCTTTGCCGACACGCGGGCCGTGAGAATCGTAAGCGCCACATCCCTCGAGTTCAAGATGAAGAATGAAGAAGACGTCGGGCCACGATCCAATGCCACCATAAATACTCGGCTTTGAGCAAAGAACTGGCTCCGATGCTGGATAAGTCGGATCCGGCCCGTTTCAGGATCAGCAGACCACCAGGAGCTTTCCGGTAAAGCACTCCGAATTCTCCCGGAGGGTTTCGAATCGATTTCGCAGTGACATCTTTCGACAATTCACTTGAATTCGCCGGAAGGTGCGACCAAAAAAGCGTTAAGGCCCGGCATCCTGAACTGTCCGGAGTAACAACTGGGAGAATTCTGTGCGTATCATGACCTTGGTTAGCTTCCCCATCACATGCGTTCTGTTCGTTTGCTTGCAGCCATTAGTCCTCGGCCAGCCCCCTCAGGACGCAGCCCCGCCAGTGCTGATCGAGATTCGGGAAGAACCCAAATCCATCGACCCGGTGACGTTGGTGAACGAACGACTGGCACAGAAAGTCACGGTCGACTTCTCAGGGAGTTCCATGAAAGAGCTCTATCGCTGGCTGCAGGTGGAACAGAAGCTAAGCGTCGCTGTCGATAGTGCGGAGATGAAAACTGCTGGCATCCTTCCAAGCGAACGATATACGGAAATGCTGAGCGAAGAACCGCTGTATCTTCTGTTGGATCGGCTCAAGTCTTTTGGAATCGGCTGGTATCAGGAAGGCGACGACCTGTTTCTGACGACAACCACGATCGCGGATTCTCACCTCACCACAGTCTCTTATAACCTTGGAGAGTTACTGGACGCCGGTTTCGATGGCGACGCGATTGTGGAAGCAATTTCATCTGCCACCGGCGGTGACTGGGTTGCAAGCGGTGCCGAAGACGGCGCGGTCGTACTGCTGGGGGATGTTGTTTTTGTTCGACAGACTGAAGCCATCCAGCGAGAAGTCCGAGGTCTTCTCGCCGGACTTAAGACACCGGCTCGACGAACACTGACACTGGACCAGCCTCAGCACGCGGAACTGCGCCAGAAACTTTCTGAAAAGATTTCGATCGCTTTGGAGGAAGTGCCTTTGGTTGATGCCATCGCACAAGTGGCACAGGCAGCTGACGCCGATATTCGACTCAGTGGCGTCGAACTTCGAGCAGCGAACGTTCGTGATCGGGTCCCCGTGACGATCGAACTCACCGATCAAAAACTCCAGATTGTACTCAGTTCTTTACTGTCCGAATTCAATCTGTCGTGGATCATCCAGGATGGCGTCATCTGGATTGTTCAGGAGTCAACCGCTGCAATGACGACACGGACGGCAGTTTTTGATGTCCGTGACCTCTGTCGAAATAACGATGAATCGACAGCCCTTCAGGGAGCGTTGGTGGAACAAAGCGGAGGAAAATGGATCGATAACGGTGATGAAATTGGCGTGATCCATTTTCCTCGACCGGGGATTCTGGTGGTTCGCAACACAGAAGACATGCTCAATCGAATTCAGCAGCTGCTGGAGAATTATCGTACTGCATTAAGAGGATCGAAGCCTCGTGTCGCAACCGGTCCCGATCCCAAAGAAGTTCTGACCTACTATTATAAAATCCCCACCCGCATGGCAGAGCAGTTGGAGTCGGCGTTGCCAACACTGGTGCGACAGGAGACATGGAAAACAACACAACAGCCGGATGCAAAGGGAACGATTCTAAACCTTGCATCGACCGATGATGTCGTCGCCGGTCGCTCAGTCAAAGGCGGGAAAGAAGTCCCGTTAACAGCATCCAATGAGGACCTTGTTGTTCAACATTCTGTTCTTGTCATTACACAGATGCGAGAAGTCCACAAGGAAATCGATGGCCTGCTGAATAAGCTGATGCGTGGAGAGCGGCCTCCGGGAGAAATATCCGGAGGCGGACTGGGAGGTGGCGGTTTTGGTGGAGGCTTTTTCAGTACAGAAGAACCAATGATTCGCCGAAACCAAAAAGATATCCGATGATGACATCATCAGGTCCGCGTATTGGAGTTCATCACTTATAAGACTCTTCCGGCAAAAAAACCAATCTCCTTTTGCGCGACGACAGGCAAAAAACGGTATCGTTTGCGTCTCCGGGAGACTTGGGGCTTAGAGAATTCTGACAGAATGTTTCCCACAATCACAACATTTCTCGACGCACCGGTTCGGCGAATCCGTTAAAAAAATCGGTCAACGCTATCGCTCGGTAGGCGAAAGCGCCTTCGATATGGAATGCTTTCCATTGTCGGTCCCCGTTAAATTCTGCGACAACAGCAAATGAAATCAGACGCCACCCCACCGAGCACTATCGACGAATACATCGCACGTTGCCCCGAAGATGTGCAGGCGATCCTTGCTGAGATTCGTGAAATCATCCGGAAGGCAGCACCGACCGCAGAGGAAACGATCAAGTATCAGATCCCAACATTTGTGCTGAATGGAAACCTCGTCCATTTCGCCGCATTTCAGAATCATATTGGGTTCTATCCAACGCCCTCCGGTATCACGAAATTCCAGCAGGAATTGTCTGCGTACAAAGGCGCAAAGGGGTCTGTTCAATTCCCACTTGATGCGCCAATTCCTTTCAGCTTGATCACAAAGATCGTTAAGTTCCGGGTGAAAGAAACGCTCGAGAAGGCAGCCGCGAAGTCCAAAAAGAAATAATGACTTCGCGAATCTCGGTCATGTTCAACAACATCGACGGCAGGATTCTGGACGTTTTCGACTCTGTTGAATCAGAAATTCCGACCTCGTGCGCTCTCCCTCGATTTATCGGGAGATTCAGGAGTTTCGCTTCGCGAACCATGTTGTCAGAATCACTGACTTCGGCAACATCTACGCGACACAGAGAGATACATGACGACCGACTTACCACAAGCACCTGAAGACACGAAATCTGTCCCTGTCGAAAGCAAGCATCCTCTGCGACTCTGGCCAGCGTGGTTGATTCTGGCCGTGCAGTTGGTCGCGTTGATCCTTACGGTGACACCTTCCATTCGAAACCTTCCGCGATTCATCTTCATGATGGCCGGGCCGCTTGCCACAGGGCTTGCATTCACCATTTGGCTGCTGTTCGCCAGCCGACTCCGCTGGCGAGAAAAGCTGGCTCTGGTGATTGCGGGAATCGTCATACCTCTGATCGCTTCGCAGATCAGTGACTTCGACGATGCCCTGCGGACCACGATGTGGATTTATGGCGTTCCGCTGGCCGAGCTGATGATCACGCTGGCTCTGTCGATCTGGTCACAGGCTTCACGTCGTTGTCTTATGGCCATTGTGCTGCTTGGCCTCGGCTGGAGCAGTTTTTCTCTTGTCAGAAACGAAGGCTTCGACGGTGACTACTATGCTGAGTTCCGCTGGCGATGGAGTCCTCGACATGAAGATACGTTGCCCGAGTTGACGCCACAGTCCGGAGGAATTCCCGAGACTTCGGAAAACGCTGATGCCCCGATGAATGACCTCATCTGGTCGCAGTATCGAGGCCCCGAAGGCAATGGCGCGTCGGACGAGGAGATCGCTCCGATGGACTGGACGGCGAATCCGCCGAAGGAATTATGGCGAATCTCGATCGGGCCCGGATGGGGTTCGTTCGCATACAACAATCAGAAGTTGTTTACTCAGGAACAACGTGGCGAGAAGGAATACGTCACCTGCTATTCGGCGGCTGACGGACGTGCGATCTGGACGCATGCCGATGAGACTCGCTTCAACGAAGTCGTCTCCGGAGCCGGCCCTCGCAGCACACCGAGTGTGGCGAATGGTTACGTCTTTGCGCTCGGCGGGACTGGACTGCTGACATGCCTGAATGAACTGGATGGCACGGTCGTCTGGCAGAAGAATCTCGTCACCGATTTCGGGGCCCCGATTCCGATGTGGGGGTTTTCGGGCTCGCCGCTTATCCTCGACGACAAGCTCATCATCTTCGCCGGCGGACCAGGAAAGAACGGACTTCTCGCGCTGGCATGTGCCACTGGCAATACGCTGTGGGGATTCCCTTCGACGGACATGAACTACACCACGGCTCGCCCGATGACGGTGTGCGGTCAGGCGTTCCTTGTCTTCTGCGACAGCAAAGGAGCGCATGCGATTGATCCGAAAGACGGCTCCGCAATCTGGACGTTTAAGCCGGAGCTGTGGAAAGGCCCGGCGATGGTGGACCCTCAGCAGATTGGACCGGAGAGTCTGATTGTCGGCCTTGGCGATGGTGTCGGAACGGCTCGACTGGAAGTCAGTAAGACCGACGAACGATGGACAGTGATGGAAGCGTGGTCCTCGACCAAACTGCGGCCGTCATTCAATGATAGTGTTGTGTTCGACAGCAGCGTTTACGGTTTCAATCAGGCCATCTTTTCCTGCATTGATGCTACGACCGGCGAACGCAAATGGCAGGGCGGCCGTTACGGCTTTGGCCAGGCGATACTACTGAAGAAAGCCGGGCAGATTCTCGTCGCTGCAGAAAACGGAGACCTCGTTTTGCTACAAGCCACGCCAGAAAAGCTGACGGAGCTTTCTCGCCTGCCGATACTCAACGACAAAACCTGGAACCATCCCATCATCGTGGATAAGCGTCTTTTCCTTCGCAACGGCAAAACTGCCGTTTGTTTGCAGTTGATTGAGTGACAGAGATAGCCGCGAAAGAGAGTCACAAACAGGGTACCAGGATCCATTTTCCTAAGTCGCTACAGGCATTCAGCACGGCCAATCTATTCAACGATTGTGAAATCAACACCATGCTTGCCAGTCTCGTAGCCATTCTGATGGCTGTCTTCGTTGCACGCCATTCGTTTCAAAGCGCGGCCTGGGTTTATGCGAACGACCCACGGCCCGACCGAGGCAAAATCTGTGCGATGTTTCATGTCTCTGTTGGTATCTGGCTCGGTGCTCCCTCAGCTCTGCTGACGATTGGGATCATCGTGTTTTCCCATAAGTATCTGCAAGTACCGCTTGATATGGCTCGAGCCAATCGTACCCTTTTTTCACTTTTCTCTGCTATCAGCATCAGTGCCCTTCTGGGCGGCGTAGCGTCACTTGCGGCCCTTTGGAGAGGCGTTCGTGTCTGGGTGAATCCTCAATTCCATCGAGCACTTGCGGAAGAACTGGCCGGTCGACACATTCGTTCCAACTATGGCCTCTTTGTTACGGCCACATCTATCACGATGCCGGCTCTTGGCGTCCTGGCCGTCGTGTTAATGAACGAGGTTCATCCGGCCATTGGCGCTGCTGTGGGTCCCGTTACTATTCTGGTTGTACTGATACCATTGTTCTGGCTTTCATCACGAATTTTTGCTGCAAGCCCGAAGGATTATTTGCGGTCTCACATGACTCGCGAAGTATCAGAACAGAACGGCTCCTGACTTCTTCGGACCAGATCCTGCGAGGCCTTGCTGTGCTTGCGATTGTTGAACGCCTGACTGCCTTACGTCATTTGCTTTGGTTTGGACTGAGTATTGGTGTTTCGCTCGGCGGTATCTCTTGTGTTGCAGCCCAGGACACAAAGACCGCGACTGCGGCGGGCGGTGAATTCACACAATTCGGCATCTATGCGCAATCGGCTCCGAGAGCTATTGCCATCGAACCAGTTGCGACGAGTCTGCCATTGAAACTCAATAAGGGAGACCGCATCGCTCTGATCGGAAACACGCTGATGGAACGATCGCAGGAGTTTGGTCACTTTGAAGCGATGCTTCATCAGAAATTTCCTGAGCTGCAGCTGATCGTTCGACATCTCGCGTGGTCTGGTGATGAAGTTGGCCTGCAACCTCGCCCTGCAAACTTTGCCGACACCGAACAACATCTGGCTCACGAAAAAATCGATGTCATCTTTGCCGCAGTAGGATTCAATGAATCGTTTGCCGGAGAAGACGCCGCCGATAGGTTTCGAACCCAACTGATCACGTGGTTAGCGTCCTTGAAGACGAAAGCCTTCAATGGAGAATCCGCACCTCGGATTGTCTTGATCTCACCGATCGCCAACGAGAATGTGGCTCACGTCCCCGCTGCGGATCGCAACAACGCGTCGATTCGCGGATACACCGATGTGATGCAGAACGTTGCTTCTCAGGAGAAGGTCGGCTTTGCAGAAGTCTTCACTGAAACCGAGGCCGCGATGGTCAGCCCAGGATCAGATCTCACGATCAACGGAATCCATCTGAATCGGGAAGGTGACAAGCTATTCTCTTCGATCCTGTTTCGCAGGACCTTTGGAATCGAGGCGGGCGAACCTTCCGACAAATTGCTGACGGCCGTAGTCGACAAAAACCAGCAGTTCTTTCGACGCTTTAGACCGCTCAATACTTTCTATTATACCGGCGGCCGGAACAAGGATTATGGTTATCTCGACTTCCTGCCCGCGATGCGCAACTTCGATCTGATGGTTGAGAATCGAGATCAACGCATTTGGGACATCGCAGCTGGAACAAAGAATGTGGCACCAGTCAATGACGCCAATCTTCCGCCGCTACCAGCGGTTGACCAAAGTCGCGGTGCGAATGAGTGGATGTCCGCGGCCGACGAATTGAAAGCGTTTCAGATTGATCCTCGTTTCAACGTCAACTTGTTTGCCGGTGAAGAAGAATTTCCGGACATTGCCAATCCCATTCAGATGCGTTGGGATTCTAAAGGCCGACTTTGGCTGAGCTGTTCGACAACATACCCGCATGTCTATCCTGGCAATGCGCCGAACGACAAGATGGTGATTCTGGAAGACACCGACGGCGACGGGACTGCGGACAAGTCGACTATCTTTGCCGATAATTTACATATTCCACTGTCGTTCGAATTCGGTAATGGCGGAGTTTACGTTTCTGAACAGCCGCATCTGACATTTCTGAAAGACACGGACGGTGACGACAAAGCCGATGTCCATGAGATCGTGCTTTCGGGATTCGGCACTGAGGATTCACACCATTCGCTGCATGACTTTACGTGGACTCCGGATGGTGATCTGATTCTGCGCGAATCGGTCTTTCATCATTCTCAGATTGAAACTCCGTACGGCCCGGTGCGGCAACAGAACAGCGGCTGGTTTCGTTTCGAACCGAAGACTCACCGGCTGATCAGCTTTGGCACTTACAACAGTACGAACCCATGGGGTGTGACTTTCGATGACTGGGGCCAGCATATGGCCAGCCATCCGGTTTACGCGGCCGCGTTTCATTCGCTGGATCCGCCGTATCCCCAGCAACATCCTGTCCCAAAGAACCTGCAGGCCTACTCGGGCGTCTGCGGGCATGAGTTCGTTGACACTCGCGCGTTTCCGGATGAATTGCAGGGTGGTTTCATCAAGGTGCGATACAAACCGACGAATCGCGTTGAGATTCATCGGTGGAAAGAAGGCCCGTTTGGATACGAAGAAGAGTACGTCAGCGACCTGCTGTTTTCGACAAATCTGAGTTTCATCCCGGTTGATCTCCAGTTCGGACCTCGCGGAGATTTGTACGTCTGCGACTGGTACAACCCGGTGAAGGGTCATATGCAGTATTCACTACGTGACGAACGACGCGATCGGCATTCCGGACGCATCTGGCGAATCACAGCGAAGGGCAGACCCTATCATCGGGAGCCCGTTATCTCCAATGCTTCGATTGAAGAACTACTGGAATTGCTGAAGCGGCCTGAATACCGAGTTCGCTATCGGACCAAGCTTGAACTGCGGGAACGTGATGCTGAGGAAGTTCTGCGATCGATCGAGAAATGGGTCTCGCAGCTCGATCCGAAGGACGCTCGTTTCCGTCATCATCAGTTGGAAGCCTTATGGACGTGTCGATGGATAGGATTGGCCACGATGGCAGATTCAGTGGATGTTGCGGAAGGAACTGCTCAGTCCGCCGCAGAAGATGCGAACGGATCTGTTAATCGCGGAACACCCATTCAACTGCTTCGCGATCTGCTGGCCTGCGACAATGCTCACGCACGAGTGGCTGCGACTCAGCAATTGCGATATTGGCATCCGTATCTGAATGATGCAATTCCTTTGCTGAACAAGTCGGCCAACGATGCCAACGCCCTTGTCCGAATGGAAGCCGCAATAGCAGCCAGCTACATCGGAACTCGCCCTGCCTTCGACGCGATGCTGGATGTGCTGAAGTACCCTCGTTCCGGTCCTGTTGATTACGCCATCACCTGCGCGCTGGGATCGAGAACTCTGCGGCGACATTGGGAAAACGATCCGAAGTCGGGCATCGCGAAGATTCTCAGACAGGCTGCTCTTGAGGCTGAAGTCAAGGAGCCCAAACCCAACAAAGCCGACGCAGCATTTGACAAGCGGAAAGATCTGAAGTCTGTAACCATCACCTGCGTGTCTGAACGAATGTTGTTCTCTGTTCGCGATTTTGTAGTAAGGCCAGGGCAGCCGGTAAAGGTTGTCTTCATCAACACCGATGCGACGGATCATAACCTTGTTTTCGTCAAGCCCGACGCCATGGCCGAAGTCGGAGTGGCCGCCAATCTGATGGCCAGGGATCCTCGCAACGCGAATTCAGACTTCATCCCGCCGAACAAGGGCGATCTGATCCTGCACTCGACCTCGATGATCGGGCCGACTCGAGCGTCGCAGATCGATGTGATGCGTTTTGAAGCACCGAGCGAGCCCGGACTCTATCCGTTCGTCTGTACTTTCCCAGGCCACTGGATAGTGATGAATGGTGTGATGGTCGTTGCGAACAGCGATAGTGCAGCCAGAGCGATGCTGGAAATGAGTCAGCCAAAGATGATTCGAGAATGGTCGATAACAGACTTCACTGACGTGCCGCTGAGTTCACTCAAGAAAGACGACGAAACGCTGGCTCGCGGCATGGCGGCTTTCGTCAAAGCTCGCTGCAATCAGTGCCACGTCGTGGCAGGGCAGGGCGTCAATCTTGGCCCAGACCTGACGGAATCTGTCAGGAAGCTGAAGGGGGCAGAGCTTTTGACGCAGGTGCTGGAACCATCATCAAAGATCCATGAGAAGTTCCAGAATCAGACGATCGTAACGACCGAAGGTCAGGTAACGACCGGGATTGTCGTTTCAGAATCCGAAGCTGAGGTGAAGGTCGCAACAAATCTCCTGACACCAAACTCGCTGACGACAATTCGAAAGGCGGATATCGAAGAACGCGTTGTCGCCAGCATCTCTCCGATGCCGAAGGGACTGCTGAATTACCTGACTCAGAAAGAGATTCTGGACCTGCTTTCGTATCTTGAGAAAGGCGACTTTCAGCTGCCGGAACATCTGAGAAAGCAGCATATGCCAAAGCAGTAGTGCGAACCTAGCCTGGGCGGCTCTTGCCAAACTTCTCCATCAACAGCAGTGTTTCTTCGCTGACGTGATGTTCGATGCCTTCGCTGTCGATGGATGCGGTTCGCTCGCTGACTCCCAGAGCCAGCAGGAATTGATAGACGATCTCATGCCGACGCTGGGAAAACAGAGCGAGACTACGGCCTTTCTCGGTAAGGCTCACGGGAGCATATGGCTCTGTGTCGACATAGCCATCTCGCTTCATTCGGGCCACAGCGCGGTTGACGGTCACATGGCTGACGGCAAATCGTTTGGCCAAATCCCGGACTCGACATTCTCCCAATCGCTCATGAAGCTCCGCGATCGCTTCCACGTAGTCCTGCGTCAGCTCAGTCGCATGATCGCGACGAGTTCGCTCGTGGCCTTTGGTTCTGGTCTTTGTTTCTTTCACAAAAACGTCTCACGGAGTTTTACGATCTTTTCAGAGCGACAGAGTTTGAATAGTCGCTTAGTCGGTCGGCAGTGTAGAGTCCATGCTGGCGATTGTCACAGCTTCGAACGGAGATTCAACGCACCGTTACTTGGACTGCTGCAGCCCGCTGCAGCTTTCCGTTCCACAGCCTGCTGTGGACAACCGTTCTGAATGATGGCAAGGCAAGTCAGTGGTTTGGCAGCAGGCTGCCTGCACGAAAGCGGCAGCAGGCTGCCGCAGTCCAATGGAAGCATTTCCTTGCAGCAGGAATTCCTCTTGATCGTTGGCTATCATACCGGAGGTTCCGCTATCTGCCTTTTTATACGTACTGAAACCCTTTTGCCATGTCGCGAATTCGAGTTGTCTTTTCGATAGGAGCTATGCATGGAGGTGGCTCAGAGCGACAACTTGTGCTGGCTCTGCGACATCTGGATCGGCAGAAGTTTGAACCATTTCTGTACCTCGTCTATCGCTCTGGTCCCCTGTTGAGTCTCGTTCCGGCCGATGTTCCGATCACATCATTCGAAGAACGAGTGACTTCATCTCGCATTTATCTGCCGGGGCTCATGCATTCGCGGCGAGTCAAGGACTTTGCAGCCTTCCTGAAAGAGATCAAGGCTGATGTCAGCTACGACCGCACATTCCTGATGACGCTCATCTCCGCCGCGGGGGCACAGCGTGCAGGTGTCCCGAACGTTTCAACGATTGTGACCGATCCGGAGATTGGTTTTGCACCGGTCGCTGGAAGATTTCAGTGGTTTAAGCGACGAATTCTGCACCGCCTTTACAACAATTCTTCACGAGTCCTTGCCGTCTCCGATGGAGCGCGAGAATCTGCCAAACGGTTTTACGGCATCCGCGATGAGAAGATTCAGACGCAACGCAACGGTGTTGATGTTGAGCTGATTCTTGAACAGTCCGCAATGCCGATTCAGAACGAGTGGTGGACTCGACCAGCGCTGCAGGGAACATCGAGACTCATTCGGATTGTCTCTGCTGGTCGGCTGAATCATGAAAAGGGTTTTCATCTGCTGATCTCGGCGGTCGACGAGCTTCGCCGTCGATGCCCGGATCTGGAACTGCGCGTCGCTTTGCTGGGAGAAGGTCCGCATCGTGAGAAGCTGGAGCAGCAGGTCCGCGATCTGAAGCTTTCAGACATCGTCCAGTTGCCTGGGTTTCAGGAGAATGCCGCGGCCTGGTATCGTTCGGCCGATCTCTTTGTTCTGCCTTCCTTAATGGAAGGCATGCCGAACGTTTTGCTGGAAGCGATGGCTTGCGGTACTCCGGTGATTTCTTCGAATTGTCATTCGGGGCCCGCCGAAATCCTGGAGAATGGTCGGCTGGGCGAACTGGTCGCGGTCAATGATGTTGATAGTTTGCTGAATGGTCTGATGAAATGTCTTCTGCATCCTGATGAGATTCGGAACAAGGCAAATGAAGCTCGCCGATGCGTTGATGCGGAATGGTCGATTCAGGCCGCCACACGTCGGCTGGAAACGATCTTGTTGCAGGCTGCGCGAACAAAACGGCATTGATCAATGTTCTGATCAACGGCGAGATCGTCATCGGCACAGATTCGTTGAACAGATTGCAGTTTGAAAGGTCCGTATCGATTGCTTTCGTCACGACAAACGCCGAAATCTCTGTATCCTCATCGGCAAATCATATGTCGCCTTATCGGTTCTTTCGATTTGCGTCAAGTACGTTTCGGGCATAGAAGCCCGTTGAAGCACAAGGTTTGTCGAGTCACAAAAAAGCTGTTCATACGACGTTTACAAATCGAAGAGAATCAAGCAAAGTACTTCTGCTCGTGACGATTCGCAGCCGCGTTGATCGTCGATGTTTGAAGCGACCGGTTCCAGCTTGTGAACTTTGTCGACGGCGTTGTGATACTTTACTCACTGGCTTGCAGCGTCTACATGGATGTATTCCTTGAACAAGAGACCGAATGGGCCAGGCCGTCGATGGTGGCCCGCATAGCGGTATCAATGCCACTCCGGTCGAACTCTTCGGAGTCGCTGTTTGCCGAAGTCGAACAATTGCATCGCCGTGGCATTCGCTATGTCGCCGTGCGTCGGCAGCAGGTTCTTCGGATTGGCGAGCATGCTTTGTATGACGTACTTGCCGACGCCGGGATCAGTGTCAGTTGCCTCGGATTCGCTGGCGGCTTTACTGGTTCTCTGGGGATGACCTTTGATCGTGCGA
>JBILXT010000464.1:0-5398 GCA_044378235.1 Planctomycetaceae bacterium | reverse complement strand
ACAGCTTAGGAACAGTCCCGAAATAAGGTCCCGTCCATCTCAACCCGAAGCGTCAGGGGGCGAAAACAAAGGGAAGTACTATAACCCGACGAGGCTGTGAGTTGATTCGTAGGACGGCCTTTTCAGGCCGTCGTTGCCACAAAACATCTGCGATTTCGACGCCCTGAAAAGGGCGTCCTACATTTCTTGACAGCCTCGACGCGTCGGGTTGGGATTTCAATGCATGGAAACATCCGAACGTTATTCTGCAGCTGTTCCTGATTGGGACGAACTAAGCAAACGGATTCCGCAAAAACTTCTGGTAGGGCAATCGAACTCCATCAACAAAAACCTCATCGGCGGCAGTAACTCCGTTTTGCTGCGGCAGGAATCCCTGAGCACCGACGTAGGTCACCACATCGTCCTGATCAACTCCGTCACCGCTCACCCCGAACCCACCAATTAACACGCCGTTGCGGTACAGAGGAGTGCTTCCCGGGAAGAAGACGACACCGTTCTGCTTCGCCAGGGACGTGGATGAATCCTGGAAATTTCGCCCGGGATTGAACGCATCAAACCCGAGCACGGTATCACTCATGTCCGCAGCAGTCGCAGGACCGGCTTCGTTCCTTGCCGTGCGATCATTGATACTCGTATTGTTGAGGATCGAGAAATCGCCGGGAGGTGTCCCTTCGGTACCCGTCGGATATCTCGGCGCTGCCAGGAATCGGAAGGTGCGATTCGTGAATGCAACGCCATTGGGGACGTCGCTGAGAGACTCATCAACTCTGTCATCAGGATCCAGTGCAGCGGCGTTTGCGTAATAAGCGGTGTTGCGAGCTTTTGCCACGGCAACGTCAACAGAGAATACGGTGGCATCCGGCATGCGATACAGCCCGACGACTTCCCCAGTCATGTCGGTCACGGCGAATACCATCTTCGTGCGCTGGCTCATCGGCAAACGAATCGCGGCACGAGTTTTCGCGGCTGCGATGAGTCCCTGGTCGATGATTTGCGTCACTTCAGCTGCTGTGATTCCAACACCATCTTTAGCCGATACCAGCCAGCCATCGGGAACAGCGTCACCAGCAAGATATTGGTCGCCACCAGTGTTGACCTGCTGTTCTGTTCCGTTGACGGTCCCAGGAGTAATGTTTTCATTAGCGAAGTTCAGAAGATCGCGTACGCCCTGAATTCCGGACCTGGGACCGACGACTTGCAACTCGATGCCGACAAGCGTGAGGTTCCCAAACGGCAGATCAAACGGACCGCCAAAGTCAGCGGCCGGCGGATCACAATCAACCATGCTGGCTTGCATGCTGCCGCCCGCTGCGACCAATGCAATGGCTTCCGCCTCCAACGCAAGCCTTGAATTGGTCAGCTCAGCCTCAGTCTGGATCTTCGTGGGATCAAAGCCCTGCTCGAACGTGGCATAGCCGTCCGGCCCCGGGAAGAAAACACCGATCCCACCGACGATCGTGTCGCCAATACCATTCATGTCCGTATCGCGAAACAACGGGATGCCACCAGGCAGAGTCGCGATGCCTCGCGACTGCTGTGTCGGCGCGAGGCCGGAGACAAAGCCATAGGATTCCGGGGCAGCAATCGACTTACCAGCATCGAATGTGGCGTCGAATCGACCTGCCAAAGTGAGATCATCGCCAGCACCATTCTCACGAATGCCATTCGCCCCGGCATGGATCAGACTGTCGCGGTTTGTATGTTCGATGGCAAACAGATCCACTAGAGGAGTGAATGGAATTTCGGGAGGAAAGTGCCCACCGACTCCGATTGGCGCGACAAACCCAGGACCACGTGTTGTCGGATCCAGACTGTTGGGATTCGCTTCCACTTCACGCTGAGTGACAGTCGATTGGCTGATGAAGCGAACAGTCCTGGAAGTCAGTGGCGCCTGGTCATTGGCAAAGAACGCAGCAGTGCGCGCTTTGGCCACTGCACCATCAATCATAAAACTGAGGACTTCATTACTCGGAGCTGTCACCCCGTCCTCTACTCGCACTCCCAGAATCTTGCCTCCTCGATCGACAACCGCGATGATGGCGTTCTCACTGGACGAAACGGCCGACGCCCGATCAAGGAGATCCTTCACTTCCCCAGCAGTTATTTGCGGGTCCATCATTGGCGAAACGTCAATCGATGACGCCCCCGGCGCAAGTGTTGCGGATTCATCACCCGTCGCCAATGTCGGCAATCCAACATCCTGAACGGTCTGCGTAATCGCCGCTGCTGACATCTCACCCTGATACTGGCTGTTCATGATGCCCTGGCCGCCCAGCGCATCCTGATAGCCCAGAGTGTGCCCGACTTCGTGAGCCACTACGGTAAAGAAGTCGCGAGTGCCGGTCGGATTACCGTTGTTGATCTGAGTATCCCAGGTTTCAAGGCTATCCAGCCAGACGGTTCCTCGAATCGCTGACGGGCTCGTTCCATTGGTCGAAGCGCCACCACCCAGCCCAAGAATTCCTCCGGGTTTGCTTTCGTAGTCGAGAGCCAGCAGATCTCCGACACCAATATTCAGAATGTTCTCTGTTGATGTTTCTGAGTCACGTACGAAGCGAAAGCGATGTTGTGACGCGTCAGCCCAGCTACTCAGGGCCGCAGCCACGACCTGTTCCTGTTCCGCAGTGATTTGATTTGCGAAACCAGATTGAGCGCGGAAGTCGTAATGGATCGCAAGCGGTTCCTGTTGGCCGCCCGAAGGAGACTGAACAGAAACGTAGTTTTGCAGGGGCTCAGAGCCTGAATTGCCGGCCGCGCTGGCGACAGACGTCTCCATGGGAACAGGCAGAGTTCCAATGCCGCCAAGGCAAAGTCGATCTTCCAGTTGCTCAAGTCCCTGCGGCTGCCGATTCCGTGGCTGACGCTCTCGGGGAGACAAATGGGGCGAAAATAGTCTTCGAAACAGCATGATACATCCCTGATCTTCGGTTGAAACGCACCGCCCCACCTCTGCATTCGGCAAACTCCTCACAATCGATCCAGTCTTTTTTGAAGTTCCGGACAATTGCTTCAGATTTCGTCCCCGATAACCGAAGGGACGCCCCCTGGTGAAACCGTGGTCAAGCAGGAAGATCCCTATAAATCTCACCGCCAAAAAACCGTCGAATAGACCTGGATGTCATCAGGCTCCAATTCTCGAAGGTGTCGATATCTTCTCAGTCCGGAAATGATGTGGGCATAAAGATTCTTCGCAGGAGCCCAGCCTCTGTCCGCAGAGTTCCTCCATGCTGCAAATGATGACATCGGGAATTATCCCACGAGTTGCCCGCCCATCGCTCGCAACGTGTTCACCAGAAGACTGATGTCTCAACTCAATTCATAACAGACGTCAGAGCGCCCGATGGATGATGGCATGTCATCACAAATAGACATTCGAGCGTCGGCCGGATATCTTTCACATAGAAGTTGCCTGACATTCGATGGGCTGATTTCTTTTTGTCTGGCTGCGGCGGGATCATAAGATGTTTGAACTGAATGTGATCGGAGAGGAGTCCACACAACAGTTCACGATTCCTCTGATAGAATCTCAGGTTCTGAAGATCGGACGATCATCGCAGTGTGAGATTTCTGTCCCCTGGGATCGCGCGGTGTCGCGCGTTCATGCCGAACTGACGCTGTCACATGGATACGGACTTATCCGCAAGCTGGATGCGGCCCAGAATCCATTGATCTTCAAAGGCAAAGAGTCTTCAAGCATCAATCTGCGATGCAATGAAGAGTTCCAGATTGGGAAGACAACTTTTCGACTCACTGCCGTTGCTTCTTCGCCGCAAACTCCGTCCACTGACGCTGCCGTCAACGAGTACACTTTTGCAGCCGGTGAGCTGCGAAATGTCCCATTCGTGCAGACGCAGGGGCGTTCTCTGGAACTACTGGCCACGATTCCACAACTCATGCGAGAAGCTCCCGATGACGCTGCATTTGCAACGGCTCTGGTGGGGCTGATTCTGGACGCCGTTCCACGCTGTTCCGCGGCCGCCGTGGTGATGTTTGATAATCTTCGCGAACAAGAAGCCGCAGAGGTGGTTCCCGAGCCGTCGCTGATGCGGTGGAACAGTCGTGACGAAGGTCTAAGCCAGTTTCGTCCCAGCCGTCGATTGATGGCGACGGCCATCAGAACACAACAGAGCGTTCTTCATATCTGGGATGCCCCTTCCGAACAGCAGGTTTTTACGAACGCCGGAAATCTCGACTGGGCCTTCTGCTCACCAATCACAGACGAATCTTCACGTGGCTGGTGCCTGTATCTGAGCGGCGTCTTCGATTCGCTGCGACCAGCGGCGATGAAGGCTGAACTTCAGGAACCCATGCGATTCACGGAATTGATGGCTCAATTTATCGGGGCTGCTCGTTCCATTCGAATGCTCCAAAAAACTCAAACGCGGATGTCGAGTTTCTTTCCGCCCGCTGTCGTCAGAACCATTACCAATCACAATGCGGATGACATGCTTCGCCCTCGTGTCGGCAGGATTACAGCCCTATTTTGCGATCTTCGCGGTTTTTCAAAGAAGACCGAACAGTCTCAAGGAGATCTTTCCGGACTGCTGACCAGAATCAGTGCCGCCTTAAGCGTCATGGTCCGAGCCACGATGGAGAACGGCGGTGTCGTGGCGGATTTTCAGGGGGATGCCATTCTATCTTTTTGGGGCTGGCCACAGCCTGCTGATGACGGACCATTGCTTGCCTGTCGAGCGGCGATGGAGATCCGCAGACACTTTGCCGAAGGAAGTGCGGATTCAAATCACTTGCTTCATGGGCTGTCCATCGGGATTGGGATCGGTACCGGAACAGGCATCGCGGGGCAGATTGGTCCACCGGAGCAGAGTAAAGTCGGAGTCTTCGGGGCGGTCGTCAATCAGGCCTCGCGTTTGCAGGGTATGACAAAACTGTTCAGCACACCCGTTCTGATCGACGAAGTGACGGCCGCAACCATCCGGGAACGGGGCTCTCTGCATGGACTTCAATGTCGAAGAATTGCCAGAGTTCAACCCCGCGGGATGGACACTGTGCTCACGATAAGTCAGTTGTTGTGTCCGGAAGATACCAGCGCCGGCCTGACTGAGGACTTGCTCGCAAGACATGAGCAGGCCGTTACTCTGTTCAACTCGGGCCAATGGAAAGAGGCGGAGCAGATCTTTCAATCGGATCTGGCGGAGGATAAGTCCAACGCCATGTTGCGCAACATGATGGCTCGGACCGGCCTGACTCCGCCGGACACTTGGGATGGCACAGTGGTCCTGCGAGCCGAAGAGTAACCCTGCGACGAATCTGAATGTTCGAACCTGAGCTGGCGGCTTGTGGCGGTCGGAGAATGTTGGGCCTCGATATCGCCGCCGACTCATGCGCTGTCAACACAAAAGAACGGGGTTGGAGGTAGTGGATCTTGCTAAAGATCCCA
>JBILXT010000463.1:0-5416 GCA_044378235.1 Planctomycetaceae bacterium | reverse complement strand
CTGTGGGATGCGTTCCACTCGCTCAGAAAGAAAATTGGCAATTCTACGGCTCCAAATTTTCGCTTGTTGACTCCACTCAGCTTGTCTGAGTGGTGAAGCGTTTGGCGACCAGAATCTTAAACCGTCTGAAGGGCCCGCAAATCGCTCACCTTCGACACAAGCAGGCTGTTTGGTTTCATCGTTTACCGCCCAGCTGGAGGCGCCGGCTTTTATGCTGGCCGGCGCCTCCGGCTGGGCGGTAAACGGAAGCCCGCAGGATGCGACTAAATCAATAGTCTGCAAGGCCAAAGGAGTCGATCTGGAACAGTCGCTCTAGACCAATTCCCGAATCGGCTCATGCGTCTCGGTGAGATACATCGGGCGGCCGGTGAGATCGGGAATCGTGGTGTTTCCGAGATCAATCCCCAGGTTGTGGTAGAGTGTGGCGAACACTTCGGGATATCCGATTGGCCGCGAAATGGCCTCTTCGCCCAATCGATTCGTTTCGCCAATCACCTGGCCTGTTCTCATCCCGCCGCCAGCCAGCATTGCAAAGGTGACCTTCGGCCAATGATCGCGGCCAGCATCCTTGTTGATGACAGGCGTGCGGCTGAATTCGCCCCAGACCACGACCGACACATCCTTATCCAGTCCTCGTTCATGGAGATCGCTCACCAGCGCAGCAAGGCCCTGGTCGAGCAATGGAATTACTTTTCGGCCGTTGGCAAAATTTGCCCCGTGCCAGTCAAAATCCGCAAAGGCAACGGTCACACATCGAGCTCCCGCTTCGACGAGTCGACGTGCAGCGAGAAACTTGGACATGTGTGCCTGATAGCCCTTTGAAGAATACGGCAGACAGTTCGGATCATCCTGACCGTATCGCGCGCGAACCTGTGGATCTTCTCGAGTCAGGTCCAGAGCTTCCACAAGTCGACTGGAACTCAAAATCCCCAGGGCCTGTTGAGCAAAACTGTTGTCCAGCAGTCCGGCTCTCTGATCAGCTTCACGGCGGAACCGATCGAGTCCCGCAAGCAATGATCCGCGATCGGCCAGTCGCGTGGTGTCGATCCCGTTGAGCACCATGTTCTGCAACGCATCGCCTGAGGGTTTGAACGGCGTGTGCGCCATTCCCAGAAATCCGGCGCCGGGTAAATTGTACGGCTGGTGTTCCATTGCCATCGACAGATCAATGGCCGGCGGCACGGCGGGATCCACCGTGCCGCGTAAACGAGATAACACAGAACCGATCTCGGGCCAGCCACCCAGAGGCTGCGAACGAAACATGCGCCCCGTAACACATTGAAACGAAGAGTGACGTTCTTCTGCACCAACCAGCGAACGAATAATCGAGAACTTGTCCATCATCAACGCCACTCGCGGCATCAGCTCCGAAATCTGAATGCCCGGAACGTTGGTCGAGATCGGCTGAAACTCACCCCGAATCTCCGACGGAGCACCTGGTTTCAAATCCACCATATCCAGATGCGGAGGACCACCGGTGAGATAAATCATGATCACCGACTTATGCGATGAACGTACTCCGGCGCGATCTTCAGCCTGCAGCAACTGAGGCAGCGACAATCCCCCAAGAGCCAGAGAACCGACCGTCAGAAAATCCCGACGAGGCCTCTTATCACACAGGTGCACTGGTTGTCCTGTCATCGTGAGCATTGCATTATCGCTCCGCTGAAGTGTGGCTTCTCAGCCGGAAAGTTGCCCGGCGAGGTGGGCCTACTTTAGTCTTCGGACACGTCAAGTGTCGACTTCTGGTCAGGAAAAGTCGCATACTTTGCATCATACCGTCTGGTGACGGAACCCTCGGCTGACCCCTTGTCGCCAGATCCAATTTGAGGCGGGAAGCTGCCAGGTGGAGGAAAACCCTTTGGAGCTGGCTGTCTTTCTGACCGCTGCTCTCCGAGTCACCGAGATCGATACCCCCACTGTTCCGCCACGCTGACGGGAAGATCATCCGCTGTCAGCAGGCCCGCACGCAGCAGATCGAAATCCAGCGGCCGGCGCCAGATGGAAAGAGGGACTCGGATGCCGCTGCCAGTGGTGTCGATGCAGAGTCGTGGGTTGCCGTTTTTTGGCAAGATGACGGCAAGATGGGCCTTCCTTGTGTGACGCTGCATAGGGAACGGAAGAATCGGAATCGGTTCGTTACGAGGCAAGCGATTTTTCCGTTCGAAATCGCGGTGCAGGAGAGTTCCCAGACAGGTCAGATTGGCTGCCAAAAGGGCCTGTTTGAGCACCGCAGACCATTCTTTGAGCTGCTGATCGAGCGGCCCACAACACGTACACATCTCAGCGACGCGGCGAGCGCGAAGACAATTCATAATCGATGAATCGAGAACGATGCCTGCACGGTTTGCGGCTTCCTCGAATCGCCCGGCGAACTGGTTACGAAGAGTTGCCAGGAATCCGGATCGTGACTTGTTTTCAGGATCGCACCAGGTTTGGACATCTGATGCGTCGGCTCCGAAAAATGTCTTCGCGAAATCAGCGGAGACTCGAGTATCGAACAGCTCTGGATTCGCGTCGAGACGCACTGTCTGTGCATCGGGTTGCAGCCATTCCGCACGAACTTCAGGCTGTTCAGTTCTTTTGTCGGGTAAAGCGATAAACAGACAGTATGAGTGATGTTTTCGAGAATCGCGGTCGTAACGAAACAGCGGCACTCGACGCTTCAGGAACAGCTTCCCTTTTTCATCGCGATCCAGATGCCACGCGAGCAGATCCGGAGCAATCGAGTTGAGATCTTCGAGCAGCCGTTCGGTTGCCAGGGGAGGAACGTCTTTGCCCAGGCGCGAAGGCACCTTGACGATAAAGCCCGCCGCCGTCCACGCTCGAGAAAAATCACCAGCAAGTCGATGCGATCGGCTTTCATTCAGGGTCTCGATCGTTCTTTTTTTGTCCCTGGCGACAGCCTTAAGCCACTCGAGGTGATTCGTATTGACTGAGGCGGAGTCGATGACTTCGGTGGACTGCCGAAACGCCCTCCATTCGGCAACTCGACCAGGCAATTCATCAAGCGATGTCATTGTCCGTTCAAACACCTCAACAGCCTCATCGACTTCTGTCGTGTCTGGTTCAAACACACAAAACCCGAACGGCAACTCCCGATTTTGCTGATGAATGACTGCGTATCCGTCCAGCTCGGCCACCTCAACGCAGACATGCTCGCACCAGTCAAACTGCGGCGCTGCTGGTGCCTCCTTCAAACCGAATCGTCGCAAGGCCTCACGAACAGCTTGAGTCCATGTCGAGGTGTTTCTCGCCATCACCAGATTTCCTCACAGCCAGGTAATCATGACATCCGAATGAAGTGAATTCGAACGCCCGCGAAGATTAGCATTACAGACATTTCGATACGCTCTCGGAAGTGAGTATCGTAGTTCGAAATTCTGATCTAACCCCATGAGCGAACACCGTCGTGAGGATTCGCGTGCGCAGTCGACATTACGAATGCTTTTCGCCCTGCGTTAAAGAGCCGGTACCAGTGGCATGGCTCAGCGTCTGCACGCGGTCGCTTTTGCCTTAATTTATCGCAGCGATTCAATTGCCGGGCTGTTTTGGACCGGATGCGAATTGCAAATCGGTCGATTGGCTGGATAATGTCGGCACTTTGCGAGCAAAATCGCAATGAGGCTCGTGGGGAAATGCGTGAAATCCCGCCATGGGCGACCTGGATCTGCTGGCCGGTGTTAAGCGGTCCGTGGCCAATTCGCTGGTTCAAATATCGGTAGTTTACTTTTCGAGAAACAAACGTTCATGACTGGAATCAGTCCGACAACCGCTCCGCGAAAGACGCGCCGGCAGAAGGTCTTTGCGGTGCTCCCGACATTGCTGACACTATGCAATGCGGCGTGTGGGTTTGGGGCGATCACGATTGCAGCCAAAATTGGGCCAGAACAGCTCAGCGGAACTGAGTTGCTCGTGACGGCCGCTCAGTTGATCTTCCTTGCGATGCTGTTTGATATGCTCGATGGAAGCGCTGCGAGACTTACCAATCAGACCTCCGACTTTGGGGCTCAGTTGGATAGTCTCTGCGATGCGATCAGTTTCGGAGTCGCCCCGGGATTCATCTTATTGCAGTTGGCAAATCCTGATCACAAGCTGCTGATGGCGACTGCGATTCCATTTCCCCCGCGATTATTGTGGGCCATCGCCGTTCTCTTTATGGCATGTGCCATTCTGCGATTGGCGAGGTTCAATGTCGAATCCGATGAAGAAGATTCACATGAGTATTTCAGTGGGTTGCCTTCTCCCGCAGCGGCTGGAGTTGTCGCTTCATTTCCAATCGCGATTCGTGAGCTGAACGAACAATTCACGTCCGCCAGTTTGATCTCAAGATATCTTCAGCCGACGTTGGCGATTCTGTTGCCGTTGATTACGCTCGCGGCCGCAGTGCTGATGGTTTCTCGCATCCGATATGCACACGTCTTCAATCAGATGATTCGCGGACGTCGCAGTCGAATCCAGATTTTGCAAATCGTCTTTGCGATGGTTCTGGTGTTTGTCGTGCGAGAAATGGCGTTGCCGGTCCTGTTCTGTGTATTTGCCTTTTCGTCGCCGGTGCGAGCACTCTGGCAACGCTATGTGCGGCCGCCGGCAACCGCTGTTGCGGTGCACAATGATACCGACGCTGCGTAGTTTTTAAGTCGACGTTATTCCAGCAAGTCCTTGACGAGTCAGGGTTGAGATGAATCTGAAAGACTATGTGCGATCCATTCCGGATTTTCCGAAACCCGGCATCATGTTTCGTGATATTACACCGATGCTGAAGTCAGCGGCCGCCATGAAAGAAGTGACTCGCCGTTTGGCCGAGCCTTTTCGTGATGCCGGAATCACGACCGTGCTGGCGGCGGAAGCACGAGGATTCGTGTTCGGGGTACCGTTGGCGATGGAACTGGGGGCTGGATTTGTCCCGGTGCGAAAGCCGGGCAAGCTGCCGTTCGAGACTCATAAGTTTAGCTACGATCTGGAATACGGTTCGGACTCGCTGGAAATTCATCGCGACGCCGTGAGTTCAGATGATCGAGTTTTGCTGGTCGACGATCTTCTGGCCACAGGTGGAACGGTCGAAGCTTGTTGGAAGCTGGCTCAGGCCCAGAATGCTCAGATCGTTGGGGCGGCATTTGTCATTGAACTGGCTTTCCTGAAGGCTCGGCAGAGACTGAACGGTCTGCAAGTCAACAGTTTGATTGCATATAACACGGAAGAAGCTGACGAGTAGCTGCTGTTTTAATATTTGTTTACCGCCCAGCCGCAGGCGCCGGCTTTTGCTGAGGCCGGCGCCTGCGGCTGAGCGGTAAACGGAATGTCGGCAGCGCTGGTGTGCCTGTACCTTGTTCGAATGGAGTTCGACATGACCGCGAAGGATCAGCGGGCTGACAAGTCATCGCTGGCGAACTCAACAGACAAGTTGGTCTTTTCG
>JBILXT010000462.1:0-5420 GCA_044378235.1 Planctomycetaceae bacterium | reverse complement strand
CAGGGCTGTTACTACCGATAATAGTTTTGGGGATTGTTTGTTTTATTCCTGTTATGAATCCCCGTTGGAACCAGCAGCCGCTGACATGGATGATTGCCGTCATCTTTTGTCCCATGATCTATCAGTTGATTGGAATTGATGCGGTCACGGGGTTGCGAGGTCGTCAGGGGCGGATTGACATTTCTCCGTTTGATCTCATTCGGCCATTAAGAAACGATCAGTTGGCCTCGATCAAGCTGATTGTTGTTGCCAGCGTAACACTCATTGGCTGGCTGATGATGCTCGTGTCCGGGCTGACCTACATGGTCGCCAACTATGGGACGGAGTTGTTTACGACTCCGGTTGAAGTCTGGAAGGGGATGACCTCAGTTACGTCTGGAATGTGGATCGCGGGACTGTGTTGTCTTGTGATGTCGATCGTCAGCAGTTCCTCAATGTCGTTAGCGATGGCCTTGTGGATGGACTTGTATCCCTGGCGACTCATGTTTTTCTTCGGCGCGGTGTCGGTGAATACAGCGTTGCTGATTTTGGATGCCGAGCACGGACTGCGTTTTCGGCCTGTTTGGACGACCGAAGTCTGTGTGCTGCTTGTGTTGATCCCTTTCGTGAGCGGGCTCATTGTTCGAGGAGCCTGGCGATCGGGGACTTTGGGAAGTCGATATCTTGCTTCAGCCGTCGCTCTGTGGCTCGTCTGGGTGGCGTCGAGTTACTGGCTGAGGAGTCAGGTCTCGGGTGCCATTTCCGTCCCGTTCGAGTTTTCGGTGCTGACGATGGCCTTGCTTCCCGTCCCCTTAGTCACAACATTGACTGCGCCTCTAGCGTACGCGGCCTACCGACACCGGTAGTCGGAAAGGGTTAACTTTCCGAGTGATCTCGGAGTGGTCGGGGCGGCGATGTGGTGAAAAAGCATCAATTCGGCTGAGCACGGGCGCCAAAAAGCCTAAAAACCGGCACAGGTCTTCCTGGAGTGCGCATTTCGCCGCGACTGCCGCTTGAATCATGAGGCGACGGGTGACAGAATCCACGACTTCCGGAAAACAGGGCGGTATCATTCCGGAACAATTAAAATCATGTTCTCTGAACGGCATTCTGGTGCAACGGCCGGATTTCGTGTCAGACTGTGTTCCAGGGATGGTGTCCACAAGGTCAGTATTTTCCATTTAGAAGAGTCCGAGGGCAACGATGAAGTTTCTTGAGGGACATACAGTCGGCATCGATTTGGGAACCACGTACAGCGCGATTGCGATGCTGGACCATGATGGCAATCCAAAGGTTCTTCAGAATGCCGACGGTCGAGACATTACTCCCTCTGTCGTGCTACTGGACGAAGATCGAGTTGTCGTTGGACCATCATTTGAGCGCATTTCGGTAGCCAATCCTGAATCGATCGTCGAAGCGATCAAACGCGAGATGGGCAATAAGAACTTTTACGTGGTTTATCAGAACAAGAAGCTGACCCCGGAGTTCATCTCTGCCCTGATCCTGAAGAAGATGAAACAGGACGCCGAGAAAGTTATCGGACCGATCGCAAATGCGGTGATCACTGTTCCTTACTACTTCAACGACGTCCGCCGCAAGGCGACTCAGGACGCGGGCCGTATCGCCGGCCTGAACGTGATCGACATCATCAACGAACCAACCGCGGCGACTCTGGCTTATGCCTGGAGCAAGGGCGAACTGGGCCGGGCGGACCTGAAGGCCGAAGAGAAGACCATTCTGGTTTACGACCTCGGGGGCGGTACCTTCGACGTCACCGTGGTTCGATATACTCCGACCAGCTTCCGCGTTCTGGCGACAGACGGTGACGTGATGCTGGGAGGTCTTGACTGGAGTAAGCGACTGTCTGACCATCTGGTTGAACAGTTCAAGCGTAAGTTTGGTGTGGATCCAAGCGAAGATCCTGAAACCATGCTGACCTTCCATCAGGAAGCAGAAGACGCCAAGCGTGACCTCAGCTCCAAAATGCAGGTGCCGATCAGCGTGTACTATAAGGGCAATACCCTTTCAGTTTCGCTGTCACGTACTGAATATGAACGCATGACAGCCGACCTGCTGCAGCGAACAAAGGACACGACAGAACTCGTGTTGCAGCAGTCTGGTGTGGCTCCGGGAACTCTGGACGAACTGGTTCTGGTCGGTGGATCGACCTACATGCCAGTGGTTGAACAGATGCTTCGCGAAGTCTGTCAGCGAGAACCTTCACGGGCTCTGGCTCCGGAACGAGCGGTTGCGGAAGGTGCGGCGATTCACGCGGCGATTCTGCAGGCTCGAAACGGGGTTAATACCGGCGGTATCGTGGACGTTGTTCAGAAGCGTTTGAACTCCGTCAAGACGACCGACGTCAACTCGCACTCACTGGGTATCAAGATCAGCGATCCAAAGGACAAGACTCGCAAGATCAACCATATCATGATTCCGAAGAACTCGCCGATTCCTCACAACGTGAAGCAGCGATTCGGAACCAATACCGATGGTCAGCAGCGTATTCACGTCGAGATTCTCGAAGGCGATGCCATCGATCCAGCAGCCTGTGAATTGATTGGTGACTTCCGTATCACCAATTTGCCGCAGTCATTGCCAAAGGGATCTCCGATTGAGATCACGTATTCTTACGACGGGTCCGGTCGAATCAGTGCGACTGCGAAGGAACTGACTGGCAACAATCAGGCCAGTGCAGAAATCGTTCGCGACAGCGGCCTGAACGAAGGCCAGATTACAGACGCACTTTCGACTCTGCAGAGCGAATACGACGTGGAGTAATCCACGTGCTTTCGTCCGCTGCGATCGAGGGACGTCTCGTTCTCAAGATCTAATCTACGAAGCCCGGTTTCTTACGGAACCGGGCTTTTTCATTGTCTGGGGCTAAGAGCAGAGCTGCGTTTTGCCAATGCATATCTACCAATGCATAACAAAGCCGCCGTCGACGTTGATTGTTTGCCCGGTCACTTGCCGCGATCTGTCTGATGACAGAAACACGATCATGTCGGCAATGTCCTCGGGCGTCTGCCACTGCCCCATGGGAACAATCGACTGAATCTTCTTCGTGGCCCACGTGTCATAGTCCATGCGTTCTGTCATGGGGGCCTGATCATGCCACGCCTTCCAGACGGAGCGATTCAATGGCGTCTGCACCATTCCCGGACAAACGGTGTTCACACGCACTCCCTGTTTTGCCAGATCCTTCGCCATACACTGCGCGAAATTGATATTGGCCGCCTTGCTGGCGCTGTATGGAGGGTCGGTCTGTGAGCCGATTTGACCTGCGACCGAAGAGAGGAAGACGAACGTCCCGCTTCGTTTGTCGACAAAGTGAGGCGTGACGGCGTGAGCGACGTTAACCATCCCCAGAATGTTGATCTCCAGTATTTTCGGCCAATCTTCTGGCGACAAATTAGTAAACGGGAACCCGAATTTTCCTGATCCGGCCGCTGCACAATGCACGACGTGATCAAGCTGACCTCCGCTCTGCGTAAAACGTCCGAACGCCGCCACGACAGCCGCATAATCAACAACATTGACCTGAGCAGCTGTTGCCGCCACACCGTAGGTCGTACTGATCTCTGCCGCAACCTGATCAGCATTCGCCGCGAGGTCCCACAGGACGACCGAGCATCCTTCGCGAGCAAACAGCTCCGCGGTTGCTCGACCAATCCCGCTGGCCCCTCCGGTGATAAGAGCCGTATGCCCGTGAACCTTCAAATCCATGATCTGCCCCCGATGAAGTCTGGTTGTGCAGGATCGTCTTCTGCACAGAAATTGCTGAACGATGCCGCAGTCTTGTCGTTCTGGCTCGTGGGTCAAGTCACGACAGCACTTCACTGATTAACTCGAAGGCAACGCATCCTGAATGGGTCGAAGGATGTGTGAGCAATTCTTCGTGCTGGCAGGTGGTGATGATCCTGGCGAAAAGTTGTCGCACTCTGGGCTACTGATAGCTTCCCATTCTTCAGGAGGCTGCAGCCCAGCAGCATTCCTGCTGGAAATCTCCGGGCGGTTCTCGGGGAATGATTCTGATTGTATAGCATTCGTTGTCAACTTTGGCGCTCCGTTGGTCACTTGTGCGCACTGACCAGCACTCAGCATTCTCTACATTGGACGAATTCAGTTTGTTCTCGCTTCCTTCGTTTGCAAAAACTATTCGCATTCTCGACTCATTTCCTGTTAGACTTCGTGTCTGCCGAAGTTCCTCCCTGATACCTGCTCACCAAATCCTTCCATTGCAGGCCGAATGAAACATGAAATGCGTGCCGCCCTGCGTGCTTGCGATCCTGTTGTTGCACACATGCGTTTGTTATACGCCGCAATTGTGGGCGGATGATGTCGGTGTTAAGGACGCGATTACTCCGGAACAACTGGAGTTCTTTGAAGCGAAGATTCGTCCGGTTCTGATTGAGCAGTGTTACGAATGCCATTCCGGAAAGAATTCAACTCCGAAAGGCGGCTTACGACTCGACCTGCGGGACGCTTTGATGACGGGCGGAGATTCGGGACCTGCTCTCGTTCCTGGCAAACCTGAGGACAGCTTACTGCTGAAGGCGCTGCGATATGAAAGTTACGAGATGCCGCCGAAGGGAAAACTTCCCGAGGCTGTGATCGCGGACTTCGAACGCTGGATTCAAATGGGAGCACCGGATCCTCGCACGGAATCAGCAGCCCCCAAAGCGACCGGAGTCGACTACCAGAAAGGGCTTGAGTTCTGGGCCTTCCGGCCGCCAGTGAAATCGGAAATCCCGTCCGTTCAAAATCAGGCATGGGCTCATTCTGACATCGACCGGTTTGTCCTGCATGAACTGGAAAAGCGAAACCTCAAGCCATCCGCGCCGGCCGATCGAAGAACTTTGATTCGTCGAGTCTACTTTGATCTCATCGGTCTGCCGCCGGAGCCGGAAGTGGTCGACGCGTTTATCAACGACACGTCGCCGGATGCCTGGGAGAAGGTTGTCAACGAATTGCTGGCTTCGCCGCATTATGGTGAACGCTGGGGACGTTATTGGCTGGACCTGGCTCGTTATGCCGAAGACCAGGCTCATACATTTCAGGCTCGCATGTATCCTCAGGGTTATCTCTATCGAGACTGGGTTGTGCAGGCACTGAATGACGACATGCCGTACGACACCTTTCTGAAGTTGCAGATTGCAGGAGATCAGATTGCCGTTGATGAACCGCATCGTCATCGTGCCGCTCTGGGACTCTTCTCGCTGGGACCGGTTTATTATCAGGACAACGGGGAACAGGAGAAAGCTCAGGCAGATGAGTGGGATGATCGCATCGATACGCTGATGCGAGGAACTCAGGCGATGACCGTTTCCTGCGCGCGGTGTCACGATCATAAGTACGATCCGTTCTCAACCGCTGATTACTATGGGCTTGCCGGCGTGTTTGCGAGTTCTGAATATCGTGAGCTGCCAGCGGTTTCCGAA
>JBILXT010000461.1:0-5421 GCA_044378235.1 Planctomycetaceae bacterium | reverse complement strand
CGGACGAAGATTGGCCAGCACCGGCGTTCGTTGTGAGATGCGATCGAAGTCCTCCAGAGTTACCGTGGTTTCAGTACGTCCGGCCATCGCCATCAGGTGCACGATCGCGTTCGTGGATCCACCAATCGCCATCAGTGTCGTGATTGCGTTCTCAAACGACGCGCGATTCATCAGCTCGGTTGGTTTCACGTTGTACCAGGCCAGCTCAACAGCCTGACGACCTGTCTGTGCGGCCATCCGGGCATGTCCGGAATGAGTGGCGGGAACAGAACTGGCTCCGGCCAGAGTCATCCCCATCACTTCAGCAATTGCGGTCATCGTCGATGCCGTGCCCATCGTCATGCAATGGCCGGGAGACGCCGCGATATGGTCTTCCAGTTCACACCAGGCTTCGCACGACATTCGACCCGCGCCACGTTCGGCCCAGAATCGCCAGACGTCCGTGCCGCTGGCCAGTTGTTCTCCATGCCACGATGTTCGATTCATCGGGCCGCCTGGCATCACAATCGACGGCACATCCGCGCTGAGTGCTCCCATCAGAAGAGCGGGAGTCGTTTTATCGCAGCCGCTCATTAACACAGCCGCATCAAAGGGATACGTCCGCAGCACTTCTTCAGCTTCCATCGCGAGGAAGTTGCGATAGTACATCGAGGTCGGCTTCATGAACGTCTCGCTGAGCCCCATCACAGGGATCTCAACGGGGAAGCCGCCCGCCTGCCAGACTCCGCGTTTGATCTCTTCCACGCGTTGTCGAAAATGGGCGTGACAGGAAATGAGGTCGTTCCAGGTGTTCAGAATGCCGATGACCGGCTTCCCGGAAAAATCTTCTGTGGAAAAGCCAGCTTGTTTCTGGCGAGACCGATGGCCAAACGAACGCAGATCGTCAGGGCCCAGATAACGATGACTTCGAAGTTGCTGCGCGGTAAGTCGTGTGCGAGATAACATGGGACTCTTGGGTTCCGTGAGTGTTTTCAGGTTTCAGATGTCCGAAAACCGTATCAATCGGCATCAAAACGGGACGTGCATCTTTTCTCATCCCGCTGGAATTGTCGAACGAGCACTGTTTCGCTGATCTGGTTTCCAGATTCGCCTCCGCCTGGTCAAGCCAGGGCGGAAGGCCGATTCCTTCATGCCAGAATCTTATGCAGCACTTCTCCAGCAACGTCCGTCAGCCGATACTCACGACCGTTATGCAGGAATGTGAGGCGTTTGTGATCCATGCCCAGCAGATGCATCATGGTGGCGTGCAGATCATGGACAGTGACCGGATCGACAACCGCCTTATAGCCGATCTCATCGGTCTCACCGAAGCTCGTTCCACCTTTGATGCCCGCCCCGGCCATCCAGGCCATAAAGCCCTGAGGATTATGGTCTCGTCCGTCTTTGCCCTGCGAAACCGGCATGCGACCGAATTCGCCGCCCCAGATCACAAGCGTTGAATCCATCAGTCCGCGTTCTTTGAGATCGGCCAGCAGCCCCGCGATGGGGATATCTGTCGCTCGGCAATGCCCCGTGTGATTCTCCGTCAGATTACTGTGAGCGTCCCATTCACCGTCGCTGTAAACCTGCACGAATCGCACGCCGCTTTCGACAAGCCGTCGAGCCAGCAGGCATTTTGATCCGTACGACTTTGTTTCCTTTTGATCGACGCCGTACATGTCTCGCGTGGCCTGAGTCTCTGTGGAGAAGTCAATCATCTGAGCGGCATCGGACTGCATACGATACGCGAGTTCAAACGACTGAATGCGTGCGAGCAACTCCGCTTCACCGGGACGTGATTCCAGATGCCTGGCGTTTAGCTTCGCCATGAGATCGAGCTGCCGTCGCTGATCTTCGCGAGTCACATCGGCCGGGCGATTCAGGTTCAGAATCGGATTGCCTTCTGATCGAAACAGCGTGCCCTGATGTGCGGCCGGAAGAAATCCCGAATGCCAGTTCAGCGGGCCACCTTTGATGCCCTGATTGTTGCCCAGCACGACAAACCCGGGCAGGTTCTGGTTCTCACTGCCAAGTCCATACGTGAACCACGCGCCAGCCGCCGGAAAACCGGGCCGCGCAATGCCAGTATTGATCTGATACAGCGCAGGAACGTGATCGTTGGAATCGCTGTGTAATGATTTAATGAACGCAAAATCGTCGACGTGCTTTGCGACGTTCGTGTAGCGATCACAAACCCACGCACCGCTTTCGCCGTACTGCTTGAATGAAAAAGGCGACTTCATCAACGGCCCGGGGCTGCCGTTGAACACATCAATTGCAATCTTCTGACCATCGCGTTTCGTGAGTTCCGGTTTCGGATCAAACATGTCGACCGAACTGGGAGCGCCTTCCATGAACAGCCAGATGATCGACTTCGCTTTGGCCGGAAAGTGGGACGCTTTTGGAGCCAGAGGATTGGTTTCGTCTGATGCTTTCACGCCCTGGTTTGCCATCAACTGAGCCAGAGCCAGTCCACCGAATCCTCCACCAGCCCGCTGCAGCAATTGCCGTCGGTTGATGATGGGTTCGAAGCGATGGCAATGGGATGATAGAACGTGGGCCATGATGTTTCCCCAGACGTTGGTGAGAACTCTTCGCCGCAGAGTCTATCCGGTTACTGGATTCACCTCCAACCAGACGAGCCGGGGAGAAGACTCACTTTTCACGGCTCAGAGTCCTTGCGCTTCCGTCGATAGAACAGCGGCATCATCAGAAGTGATGGGCCTATCGAACCGATCAGGACAACAGCAAGGAACAGGCCGTTGTTAGCGACCTGCCAGTTTATTGCTCGCACAAGCCAATGAGCTTCCATCAACTGACGCAGTTCCGGAGTATTCGCGAGCGGCGCATATGCGCCGCCGCCGACGGCCGCTTTATTCGCCCACGCTCCTCCGCCATACGCCCAATTGTGCGCCACTGCGCCGCCACCGCAGGCAAAATCCCAGGCCAAAGCAAATCCGCCCAAAGCCTGGTAGCCGACTGCCAGCCCGCCGAATGCGATTCCGCCAAGACTTCCCCCGCCGAATGCTGCAAGCCCGATGGCCAAACCGCCCAGTGATATAATTCCGATCGACAATCCGCCGAAGCTAACCACTCCGATCGCCATTCCGCCAATCGCGACAATCCCTCGCGCGCTGCCACCAATGGCCAGCAGAATGCCATGGGCTTTGTCGCCAATCGCAATCCAGCCACGAGCAATCTTCGGGGTGAGTTGAGATTGGGCGTCGATGTTCCATTCGGTGGGGAGGTCGCTCACGTTGATATCAACCAATGGTCGCCCCAAAAGCATCGTCCTGCTCTGCCAGACACGACCTTCGAATCTGGACATTTTCGACCGAAACTGTCGCCCCACAGGCGACGGATTCGGATCGGTCTCTGCGTTGGCTTCTGCTCGAATCTGTCGGATCACGCGTCGAAGCTTCAGACTTTCAACCGTGGCCCAGATCTGAAAGCCGACCATAAAAATCAATGTCGAACCGAGCTGCCAACCCGCTGGAGCTTGCCAGTTCACCAGCCCGAAAGTGATCGCAAAGAAGAGAAGCATCGAAACCGCAGCAATCGCAAGCATTCGCTTGCCATGTTTCAGCAGGTACACACGTTCTCGATTCGTGGGAGCCAATTGAGCAGGAATCCACGTGCCCAGCCAGCCTCCGCCAAGACCTCCTGCGGCTCCGGCAAGTCCGCCGACAACGCCGCCAACCGCACCAGCAGTTGCGGACTTTGCTATCATAGACCCGGCAATACCAGCGCCGGTAGAAGTCATGGCGGCCTTGGCCGTTCCCGACATGACCGCCACCGCAGCCATGACGGAAGCTGTGAATGCTGCTGACGGTTTTGTCTTGACCAGTGCGCCTTCGATCATCGCGGCCACTTGATGTCGCAACAATTCACGCCCCCGAGACAAACGCTGCCGCGCGGTGTCTTCGGTGATTTCCAGTGTCTGAGCAATCGATGTGATGGACTGATTTTCGCGGTAGTACAGAATCAGTGACTCACGATAGTTCGCCGGGATTTCTTCCAGAGACTTCCAGACAATAGATTCTTCTTCTGCACGAACAATCGAATCTGCCATATCCGGCAAGTCACTCGTCGGTTCATCGTCAGAGTGAAGCGTCTGAAGTGACACGATATGTCTTCTAGTCCGCCTGATCTCGCCATTGGCCAGGTTTCTCGCGATGCCACAAACCCACGCTCGCGACTTCTGTGGCTCTCGCAGATTTTCACTCGTCTGCCATGCCGCAAGAAAGGCTTCCTGAGCAATATCCTCGCTCAGCGTCACATCGCCGCAGATGCAGTAAGCCACACTTGCAACCGCCGCCTGATGACGTCGCACAAATTCTTCGAACGCCATTAGAGAACGCTCGCTCACAAGCCTCCAGAGCTGTTCATCATTCAGGTCTTCGAGATTCGCTGGGGACATAAGGGGCTTCCTGTTCCGGAGGATGGCTTTTGCACGATCAACTCAGAACAGAGTGGTTGCTGGCAGAAAAACGTGACAGAGTTTTGGTGAAAGTTGCTCGATCTTTGGACAAGTTGATTGCACGCATCCCTGATGAATACGGTGTTCCGTCACCAAAATTCCGACAAACGACGGCCTCCACCAAGGCGATCTTTTTATGAGTCGGGATCAGGTATAGAATAACACGGTGGAGTTTCCAGACGAGACGCTTGAGGAGCCTTGGCGATGCGACTATCAGAGAACGCAAAACGACTCTACGAAATGGAATTAAAAGCCAATCTTGAGTCCAGTCACTGTGGACAATTTGTCGCGATCGAGCCCAGTTCCAAAGCTTACTTTCTTGCCGACACATTTGTTGCAGCGGCCATGGCGGCCAGGGATGCCTTTCCCGAGAGAACTTCCTTTTTAATGCGTATCGGCCACGACGCCGCGTTTCATATTGGAGCGACCGAATGATCGGCACTGTGGATGCACATGGTCGGGCGCTATTGGAGATCCCTATCCGTTCCACAAAAGGAGCTATGCCAGCTCCAGTGACGGCGTGAATCGATACCGCATTCGATGGGCATCTTGTATTCCCGCGCGAGTTGATCAAGGAATTGGAGTTGGAGCTGTTGGCCGAAACAGACGCTATACTGGCGGATGGATCCCACGTAATTCTGGAAACGTTTCTTTGTTTCATCGAGTGGTTCGGTAAGCTTCTTCCGCTGCAGGTGATTGCAAACGACGGAAGGTTTCCATTGCTTGGCACAGGCTTATTGGATCAGCATGTGCTGTGTGTAAACTACCGGCAAAGATCACTGACACTCGAATGACGACGTGCGATCAGTTGTCCATCGCCTCTTCAGCAATTATGCCAATCTTAATCCACATACAAGAACTCGTTTAGCCCGAATACAGACTGACAGAAATCCGTCAACGCACTTTGGAAGATGGCTATTTCATCAGTATTCGCATCGCGAGTTTTTCGCTGAATCCGCTGA
>JBILXT010000460.1:0-5423 GCA_044378235.1 Planctomycetaceae bacterium | reverse complement strand
TCCACTCGGGATGTTGCGGCGCAAGTGCTTTGATGCGGTCGAAGATGAAGAATGCCTGAAAGTACATCGGCTGTTCAGCCCACAGCGTCCCATCGTTGTCAAACGTGGCGATGCGTTCTGCAACCGGCACGAAGTCCGGAGAACCTGCCGCGGTTACTCGATCCACAAAGGAAATGATCGATTGCTTTGCTGCGCCATCGTTCCACGACGGAAGCGGATCTTCGGCACGGACAGGGCTGACGTTGCATGCAACCGCAAGAAGACATCCACAGACGAGAAGCGTGCTGCTGCGGTGAACGAACACAGGATTCTTCGAGATACGTGACAAGTGATTTCTCCCATTGTTCCAGTCGCCATGCACGATGCAGACTCGTTGTTAGCGCAAAAACAAAGCGGGATGCCGCCCATCAGGACGACAACCCGCTTCAAAATCTAAACGGTGACAGTTACTGGCCGCCAGCCGTCATGTCTTTGATCTGCTTTTCGAGTGACTCCAGACTCCAGTCGCCCGGTTTCTGACTCGGCGGATACTCCTTCATTGTCATCAGGAATCGAGCCGCCACGGTCTGCATTGGACCGAGCACATAGGCGCGGTCGATCATCCAGTCGTGGTAAGTGTTGGAGTTCTCATAAGCTTTCTCAAACGGATCGCGGCGAAGGTTGAACAGCAGCGGCAGACGCAGCTTAATGAACGGCTCACGCCAGACTTGAAGCTGATGCGCACGGTTTTCAAGATAGGTGGCTTTCCAGTCACCGACTCGGATCGACATGATGTTGCCATCGTCACCAACATAGATGAACTCATTACGTGGCGACGTTTCCGTTTTGCCGCTCAGGTAATCCAACTGGTTGTAGCCATCGATGTAGTTTTTGTACTTGCGTCCGTTCAGTTCAACACCCTTCAGCAGCTTTTCCTTAATGTCTGTCGAGCCAGCGGCGGCGGCGAAAGTTGGCAGCCAGTCTTCGTGGGACACTATGCCATTCAGAGTCACGCCGGCAGGGAAGTGACCAGGCCAGCGGACGAACGCAGGAACTCGGAAAGCACCTTCCCAGTTCGAGTTCTTCTCGCCATGAAACGGAGTCGTTCCAGCATCGGGCCATGTGTTGTAGTGCGGACCGTTGTCGGTTGAGTACATCACGATCGTGTCGTCACCAAGGCTCAATTCATCAACCAGCTTCAGCAGTTCACCGACCATCGCGTCATGTTCAATCATGCCGTCGGTGTATTCATCATTCCCTTTGTGACGGTTTTCAGCCTTCACGTGGGTGCGGAAATGCATGCGAGTTGCATTCCACCAGCAGAAGAACGGTTGTCCGGCTTCGTGCTGTTTCTTGATAAAGTCTTTTGCCACGGCCAGAGACTCTTCGTCAATTGTCTCCATTCGCTTCTTTGTCAGCGGACCAGTGTTTTCAATTGTCTGTCCGCCCTTGCCGTCGGCTTTGGAGTGAATCACGCCGCGTGGTCCGAAGACTTCGCGGAACGTCTTGCCGTTCGCGAGGACCATGTCGCCCGGATAATCTTCCTGCTCTGGTTCTTCTTCAGCATTGAGGTGATAGAGGTTACCGAAGAACTCATCGAACCCGTGCACGGTTGGTAAATGTTCATCGCGGTCGCCCTGATGATTCTTACCGAACTGCCCCGTGGCGTATCCGAGACTTTTCAGCACGGTCGCCATCGTGACGTCCGTTTTCTGCCAGCCCTCTTTGGCCTGCGGCATGCCAACCTTCGTCATGCCGCTGCGAACAGGAACGCTGCCGCTGATGAAGGCCGCTCGACCGGCTGTGCAGCTTTGCTGCGCATAATAGTCCGTGAAGGCAACGCCTTCGCGAGCGATTCGATCGATGTTCGGCGTCTTGTAACCCATCATGCCACGATTGTTGTGGCTGATGTTCCAGGTGCCGATATCGTCACCCCAGATCACCAGGATATTGGGTTTCTTTTGCTGTGCTTCAGCAGTTAAGGAGCTCACGGCGATTACTGCAAACGTGGCTACAAGGCTGGCGGTCCGAAAAATACACTTCTTCATTGGCAACACTTTCATTAGGTAAAAGTTGTTACGAAACACGTCCGGCAGAGCGCCGAGTTTAAGCAAACCAGCGGCTACCGGGTAGCAGATCACAAGTTTGAATGGAACATGCTACCCCACAGGGCTGGCTCCCACCGCCGTCGCGAGAAGACAATTTTCCAATATGTCAACATTGGAACCAATTCATCGCCATTCCCGTTGAGACTGTTGGCAAGATTCACTCGATCATTGGCAGAGTGCTAGCGCAGTACGGATCGGAGTAGAATCCCTAAAATCTCTGTCATTGAAGCCCTTGGCAGCGGAGAACATTTGATCGTGACTGGAGGCAATAATTGTAAGTCAGTGAGAAGATTTCACACTGATTGTGACTTTCGAAAGCTGTCCTGTAAACGTAAACGGCGGTTCATATTGATGGCTGACAGGCGTGCCTGTGTTTCGACCGAAAAGGAGTCCGTAGCCAGTGACGGCACTGTACTGACCTGCCACTTTGATATTCTTTTGCTCCGCGACTGCCTTACCGTCCACGGATAACACAATGTCACCGACCACGTAGTCCGGCTTCAGATGCTTTTCCGCAGGCTTGAAATGCGCGCTTAGTGTATGCAATCCGGAAGCTATCGCGTTCGGTGAGACGACATCCACTTCGCCGAGCTTGAGATAGTTATGGACATAGTGCAGTCTGCCGTCCTTCAGGAACAGACTCCATCCGCCAAATTCGCCGCCGGTACAGGCCAGTACACCCTCAGCGCCGCTTTCCGGAATCTTGACATGAGCAGTAATCGTATGCTCCACTCCCAGCAGTTGCGGCGCAGCGAGCGGATGTACGATGGAGGTGCCAGGGTAGTAGGTATAAACATCGCGAGTCAAAGCAGCAACGGGACGAGTCGGATCCGCTCCACGTTCGTAGCGGCGATCGTCGAGTGGCAGAACGCCGTTCGCTTCCGCTTCCTTACGCCACAAGTCCCTCAATTCCATGAGCTTGGCGGGATTGTCGGCCGCTACATCGTGGAACTCCGTCGGATCGGAGTCCGTATGATATAGCTCCCATCGATCCTCAGTATAGGGCGTATCTTTTTTGTGCCAGACAACAGCCTTCCATCCATTCGCCCAGATGGCTCGACTTCCAAGCATCTCGTAGTACTGTGATTTTTTCCGTGTCGCAGCCGTCCCGTCCGTGAATGTGTAAGCCATGCTGATGCCTGGCATCGGCTGCTGCTTGACTCCGTTTACAGAAGTCGGTGCGGGAAGGCCAGTCACTTCCAGAAGAGTCGGAACGACATCCACGAGATGGTGATACTGATTACGAATGACACCGTGCTCTTTGATGGCAGCTGGCCACGATACGATGAAAGGATCAGTGTTGCCGCCGGCATGAGTGTCCTGTTTCCAGCGTTTAAAAGGTGTATTGCCAGCCATGGACCAACCCATCGGATAATGCGGGTCGGTCGATGGAGTTCCAGCAGCCTCAATATTGCCAATCATTTCCTCAACTGTGTCAGGGAAATAGTTTCGATACCGGTCGGTGTTTAACGTTCCGTCACGAAGGCCTTCCTGGGAAGCACCGTTGTCGGAGGTCAGAATAATGAGTGTATTGTCCGTGATGCCCAACTCGTCGAGGGCCGAATTGAGTCGACCAATTTCGTGGTCGGCGTGATCCAGAAAGCCGGCGAAAACTTCCTGCAGCTTTGTATACACCTTACGCTGATCTGCGTTTAACTCGTCCCACGGCTGCACGCCAGAATTCGCCGGAGGCAGTACGGCATTGCGAGGCATAATGCCGAGTTTCTTTTGTCGTTCGAACGTCTGTTCACGCACCTTGTCCCAGCCCTGATCAAACCTTCCGCGATACTTGTCTATGTACTCCTTCGGTGCGTGCAGAGGGGCATGGCAAGCTCCGAGGGCGAGATAGGCAAAGAACGGTCGCCCGGTGCTCGTCTGCTGAAGATTGCGAATCGAAGCAATCGTTTGATCGACCAGATCGGTGGTGAGGTGATAACCGGGCCTCTTCGGCGTTTCGATCATCGTATTGTCCTGAACCAGAAGCGGAGCCCATTGATCGGTTTCACCACCAAGGAAACCGTAGTAACGCTCAAACCCCATTCCCAGCGGCCAGCGATCGAAGGGGCCGGCGGCCGTGTAGGCGGTATAGGGCGTGAGGTGCCATTTTCCAAAGGCCAGGGTGTTGTAACCATTCTGCTTCAGAGTCTCTGCGATCGTTGCGGCACTCTTCGGGATCGATCCATAGTTTCCCGGAAACCCGGTCGCCGCTTCCGTGATCGCGGCCATGCTGATTGCGTGGTGATTGCGTCCAGTCAACAGTGCTGCACGCGACGGCGAACAAAGCGCTGTCGTGTGGAAGTTGTTGTAACGAAGTCCTTTTGACGCGAGTTTATCAATGTTCGGTGTATCAATCGGTCCGCCATAGCAACCAATTTGGCCGAACCCCACGTCATCAAGCATCACAATCAGTATGTTGGGTGCGCCCAGAGGTGCTGTCAGCGGAAGCGCGGGCGAAAAATCCGGCGTTGAATCTTTGTAGGTCTCACCGATGATGCCTTTGAACTCCGGTTCCGGAGGGGGAAGAATCGTGCGATCCTGCCCGAGGACGGAGTTGGCAAACGCGAAGAACACCCCGATGAGAACGAACGAATGGGTTTTCACGGCTATACTTTCTTCGGTTTCAGGGCGACTGAGGTCAGTTGGATATTATTCACAAATGCGAACGGGCGATGGTAGTGTCCGGAGCGTTCGCTTCGACAGTTCTGAGTAACCGACTTCGGAGAAGCCCTGCAAAACCGTCGATTTCCATTCCGGTGTTCATGACGCGGATGCCCCCTTCCACAGCCTGCCCAAAAACAAACTCCGGATCCGAACTGCCACTCGATATCAGCAGGCGTTGGTGCGATGGATACAGACAGGCTCGCTGTTATGATGGCCTCGTCAATATCGAGGCAAAATGCAGCTTAATTAACCTCCGACAAACCACTCACCCGTTCCACATGCTCTGATGAAGTTGAACAAAAGAGAATGAGGATGTCAGGGCGAATGTTTCGTGATAGCCCAGCTCAAACTCCATTTCTTACCCTTAGACGGTAATCACCAATTCCCGCAGCTTCACCGCAGACCTGGTTCTGAGCAACTCGATCCAGTCAGCAGGTAATCCCGACTATTGTGCCGGACCAGATTCAAGTCCTCAGCTTCGCTCTGGAATGGTTTATCAAAGCAGTCAGCAGGTAAATCCCGAATTCGCGATCCCGACCGGAATTAGTTGGAGTAAGCACGCAATGGGTTTCGAGGGACACGACCTGCTTCGCGCCCCTCGAAACCTGCTCCTCAGCGAATCCCGTTGACATCAGGCAGAGGACTGTGATTAACACTGCCAGTACGATCTAAAGA
>JBILXT010000104.1:0-19492 GCA_044378235.1 Planctomycetaceae bacterium | reverse complement strand
TGGAATGGACGACGCAGAAGAAGCCATTGCTCGCCTTAACGGGCAATCACTTTGTGGACGCTCGATAACTGTAAACGAGGCCCACGCCAAGACGGATTCCGGACCAGCGAGACCAGCAGGAGGCCGGCGATCAGCATTGCTTGACTCACTCTAATGCTGATGCACTTTATCATGGCCCGGACGAAGCCGGCGATTTCACAACACGTTAACCCCTCTCGAGGAGCGTATTCATGGTCAAAGTCACCGCAATGGCTTTTTCAAGACTGAAAAGAAAACTTCGACGCCAGCCAGAGGGAATCGCTGTCCGAATCACAATGGAAAACGGCCACGTGGAGTTTCGTCCGGATAAAGAACAGACAGGCGATGTTGTCTTCGCCCATCGAGGACAATCCGTATTGCTCGTGGGAACTGAAACGGCAGACAAGATCGCTTGTAAAACTCTCGATGTCGTCAAGACGGCCGACGGAGATAGACTGCGATTTACCCGTCCGATATAGATGCAGTGAATATCACGATCACGGATCGTGTCTCGGTTAAAGACGTGTAGAGTCAGCAGAAATCCTGAACAACCTACCGACGCTCTTTTTCCCAGCCACGGGTCATACATAACTCGCCCCGGGGCAGGCGACTGTACTATCGAATCAGCAGTCGGATCGGTCACTCAAAGCATGAACGGCCTCTGTCACGTGATTCGCTGAGCCAAAACCGATGATCGCGGAATGAATTGCTGGATGAGATAACGTAAACTCAATCGCCTTCCGAGCAGGGCTTGTTCCACCGCTATTGAGACTCACCGCGCGATCCAGATCCCTTTGGTACAAGTCGAGCGGGAAATAGGGCGTTCTCAGAGTGTGATTGCTTGGTGGCTGCCCCAGCAACGCCCCACCTGCGAAGACTCGAATGGCGAAACAACCCATGTTTGCCTTCATACAATCGTTTAGAATATTTCCGTAGTTCTGTTCGGAAAAATCCTGAGCCACCTCGCAGCCAGCGCTTGGGTTGAGCAAGTTGTAGGGAACCTGAATCGTGTCGAACTCTCCAGTTCTCACGACAGATCGCATCGCTTCCGCAATTCCTGTCCCGGTTAGGCCAATGAAGCCTACTCTATTCTCCCTCTGCATTGACTTCAATGCGTCAAGAATGCCTCCGGAATCAAGGATATCACTGACACTCACAGAGTTCGGCTGGTCACCCCGAGTTGTCGTTATCGAATTGTGTAGCTGCAGGAGACTTACTTTTGGCAGCCTAAGTCGGCTCAAACTGGACGCCAGACCGACGCGAACCTGATCAGAAACGGAAAGCGGCAAGCTGAAATCAATCCGAACCTTTGTCGCGACATGAATCTGGTCGCGAACTTCTTCCGGTAGCTCTGCAAGGATCCTCCCAATGTTTGCTTCCGAAAGACCATTCCCGTAGCCAGCAGCCGTGTCAATCCAGTTGATTCCCTGCCCGATCAGGGCTCCAATCGTCTGCACCTGCAACTCGAAATCATCGCCCGTCATCAGTCCAGAAACGGGGCCACCCCCGAACGACAGGCAGGAGACCAGAAGTCCTGTTCTTCCCAGGACTTGCCGAGGAACCAGCCGGTTGGGGTCGTAACCATCATTTATCGTCGACACTGAATGCTCCGGGGTTCGATCCACCACTGTTCAAAGGAGCCAGGAATTCACCGTTGTCGGAGAACCGGGCATTCAGAAGGGCCTCAATGCTTGACAGTCTACACGAATGCCAGTAATTTCCCGGCAGAACCTTGGGAAAATAGCGTGACAGTGGACACTTTTCCGGCGGTCACGTGGCTTTTTCGGGGAAGTTTGCTGTTTGTAAGATCCTGAACCGCCTTCGAGGAACCTGAAATGGACAAGATGTAGGTCTTACTCCATTTCCCCGTTTTCCAGAGAGCTTCGCGATGTGACTTGCTCACTTTGCGTTGGTCGTTGGGCAACGGAAAGGTGTTCGGCAGATTTTCTGTCGACTTTGAAAAGTGGGACATTGCTCCCGCTTTTTTTTTACCCCGCACAGCACAACCAGACACCCAGTCATGAACGGCACGGAAATCCTTAGAATTGTCGACGCGATCCACCGCGACAAGGCGATTGACGCCGAAATCGTGTTTGAAGGGATCGAGCAGGCAATCTTGTCAGCAGCTCGGAAGCACTTCTCAGAGGAAGAGCAACTCGAAGTTCGCATCGATCGAGAATCTGGCGAGCCAGCTCTGATCTGCGACGGAAGAATGCTTGATCCTGAGTTGCTCGGAGATCTTCTTGGCCGAATTTCGGCTCAAACAGCCAAGCAGGTGATGATTCAGAAGATCCGCGAAGCAGAACGAGATACTCTTTACGAGGAGTACCTTGAACTTCGCAGCCAATTGATTTCTGGCCAGGTGACTCGTGTCGATCGTGGTACGGTGATCGTTAGTTTGGGCAAGGTCGAAGCAATTCTTCCTCGCAGTGAGCAGATCCGCAAAGAGAATTATCGAACCGGCGATCGAGTTCGAGCAATTGTGCTCGACGTGCGAAAAGCTGGGTCGCGAGTTCGAGTCATCTTGTCTCGCACTCACGCAGATTTTGTTCGCCGCTTGTTTGAAGTGGAAATTCCCGAAGTTAACGACCGTGTGATCGAGGTTCGCTCAATCGCTCGTGAAGCTGGTAATCGTTCAAAGGTCGCTGTCAGCTGCGGCGACGCATCGATTGACTGTGTCGGGGCGTGCGTTGGTGTGCGCGGAGCTCGAATTCGCGGCATCGTGGAAGAACTGGCTGGCGAGCGAATTGACATCGTTCGATGGAATGATTCGCTGTCCATTCTGGTACCAAATGCACTCCAGCCAGCAGAAGTGGAAGACGTGATCCTTTGTCCAATGCTGGGCAAAGTCATTGTGCTGGTACGGGAAGATCAGTTGTCTTTGGCCATTGGTAAATTCGGTCAGAACGTGCGACTTGCGTCTAAACTGGTCGGTTGGGACATCAATGTGATGACCCAGGATCTGCTCGATCAACAACTTGATAAGTCTATCGAAGCATTTTGTGTGATTCCGGAAGTTACGGCGGAACTTGCGGAGAACCTGGTGTCTCAAGGATTCTTCACATTTGATGATCTTTCAGTGATCGAACCGGATCAATTGGCAGAAATTGGCGGACTTTCCGACGAAGACTGCGACAAGATCGTTGAATACGCCGACAGGGAGAGTCAGCGACTTGAGGCGGAGGAGAAAATTGCAGCAGAACTAAAGAAACAGTCTGTTGCACAGGGAGAGGCTCCTAAACCAAAGCCGGCTCCACCTGCTCAGGAAGCAGCAACACAGGAAGCCGAAACTGTGCCACCGGAAGTGGCTGGTGATTCTTCACCTGTGGTGGAAGAATAGATGAACTGATAACTGCGGTCGCAACAATGGAGCGACCATTTTTTCCTTGATCTTCGCAACGCCGGGGCGGATGTCAAAAAACAGAGGAGTCACGGTCTTCAGTAACTGAACTTGTTTTTCGTCCATATCGTGGATCTTCGTTTTTTTGGCTGTGATCGGCATTCGCCGGAAACTGGTCGAAACCGTGTGGTCACCTGGTGACTGCCGACAGACTGCAAATGAGTCTTTTCAATTTGTTTCGACCAGTCGTTGTTTGAGGTTCTGTGCTGCTGGTGTGCCAGAGTGTTTCTGGAAACACACCAAGTCGGCCTAAGGGGTTATGTTTTGAAGATTAGAATCTTTGCCCTTGCCAGAGACCTGGGCCTCGACAGCAAGGTATTGATCGACCTGTGTGAGGAAGCCGGCGTTAAGTTGCGCAACGCTCTCGCGACCATCAGCGAAGAGGAACGAGATCAGGTTGTCGCCTACGTCCGCAAAAAAGGGACAGCAGTTACTCCTCAGGCTCCGGTCCCGGATGTGACTCCGGTTCGAGAACAGTCCGCGCATGGCGGTCGAGTTCGGGTTATCGGGACGGGGAGTGTTCGGTCTCAGTCTGGCAGAAACCAGACAGAAGAACAGCAGGAAGAGTCACCGCAGATTGAAGAGGCGAATCCACCGCAAGTCGAGGTGCACTCTGCACCGCCGGAAGTTGTTGCCGAGACTCCAGTAGAGGTAGAGCCGGTTGAGCCTGCCACTTTGGTCGATGTTGTTTCAGAGGCAACTGCTCCAGAAGCCACAGAGACTGAACCCGTTTCTCCATCCGCTCCAACTCCAGTTACCACGGTTACACCAATCGCCGCCACAATCGCACCTGCCGCTCCGACGGTTCCAACAATAACACCCGATAATTCTGCTTCGGATGCGATGCGACGTCCTCGCATGCAGCAGGTTCGAGAAATGCGGCCTATCGGGTCGGTTAAAGAGCGAGAGCAGAATCCCGCTGCCAACGCGCCAGCAAAGCCATCGGGGCCGATTAAGGTTGGTAAGGACCGACAGCCAGCCCGTCAACTCGTGGCATCAGCCCCGATTATTGCACCTCCGCCGGTTAAGAAGGTAAAGCCCAAGGAAGAGAAGGCTCAAAAGCCCGACATGTCGTTCAAGGGCATTGTCGACAGCAGCAGCCCACTTTCTGAACAGCTCAAAGCCTTGCGAAAGGCCCGAGAAGAGCATGAAGGCGGCGGCCCGGCTCCAGCCGCGAAACCTCGCGGACAGGCCAACCGTGGCTCCTTGCTGAAAGAACTTCGAGAGACTCGAGAAGCCGAACGACAGGCCAAGAAGCTTAAGCGCAAAAAGAAGACCAGTGGCGTTGAGCTTCGTACGACGGCCCAGATTTCATTCCCGATCACCGTTCGTGCTCTTTCGGAAGCAATTGGTCGACCGGCAAAGTCGATTCTTGGAATCCTCTTCAAGCAGGGTCGGATGGTCACCATCAACGACGAACTGGGTGAAGAAGAGTCCATGGAAGTCGCCATGGAGCTGGGCGTTGATCTTTCGTTCAAACGAAGTCGAGACATCGAAGCTGAACTTCTGGCGTCTCTTGACCACGAAGATCCTCCGGAACTGATGCGCCAGCGTCCGCCAATCGTGACGATTCTTGGACACGTTGACCATGGCAAGACGACAATGGTCGACAGGATTCGGTCGGCGAATGTCGCCGCAGGAGAAGCGGGCGGTATCACTCAGCATATCGCGGCGTATCAGGTGAACTATCAGGATCACCTGTTGACGTTCGTCGATACACCTGGCCATGCCGCGTTCGGAGAAATGCGATCACGCGGTGCCAATGTGACGGACATCGTAGTTCTCGTCGTTGCTGCTGATGACGGTGTCATGCCTCAAACGGTCGAATGTATCAGCCACGCAAAGAACGCTGGTGTACCGATCGTGATCGCGTTGAACAAAATCGACCTTCCAGGGATTGATGAACAGCGAATCCTGCAGCAATTGGCTCAACATGAACTGCTGCCTGCTGAATGGGGTGGCGAGTACGAAGTTGTCAGAACATCTGGAGCAACCGGTAAGGGCATCGACAAGCTGCTCGAAACGCTGCTGCTGACTGCCGAACTGCACGAACTGCAGGCGAATCCGGAGCGTGAAGGCCTGGGTGTATGCCTGGAAGCGTTCCGCGACGAGGGTCGTGGAGCTATTGCATGGTTGATCGTTGAAAAGGGAACTCTCCGCGTTGGCGATGTGGTTCTCTGCGGTTCAACTTACGGTCGAATCCGTGCTATGTACAACGATCGTGATGAAGCGATCACAGAAGCCGGTCCGTCAATGCCTGTGAAGGTATCGGGACTTTCAGAAGTCCCAGGCGCTGGCGATCACTTCTTCGTGATGAAAGATATCGAAGAAGCACGCGAGACAGCGAGCAGCCGTCTTCACGAAGGCCGCACGGAATCCTTGTCATCTCGAGTGTCTCCGCGAACGCTGGAGGATATCCTGGGGTCGCCACGCGACGGTCAGGGCGTTCAGGAACTTCCTTTGATTCTGAAGGCCGATACTCCTGGATCGATCGAAGCTCTCCGCAGCGAAATCGGAAAGTTCGAACATCCGGAAGTGAAGGTTCAGATTATTCACTCCGGTGTCGGTGGTGTGAACGAGAGCGACGTTTCTCTCGCCAGTGCGGCTGGAGCAATTATCGTTGCGTTCCATGTTATCGCGGAAGACCGTGCTCAGGCTCAGGCGGATCGCCAGGGTGTTGAGATTCGCCGCTATAACATCATCTATGAAGTGACAGAGCACATTAAGTTGGCACTGCAGGGTCTCCTGCGGCCTGAGCGAGTGGAGGTTTCCACCGGTCGAGCTATCGTGCTGCGAACCTTCGCCATCAGTCGATTTGGTACGATTGCGGGCTGTCGAGTTCTTAATGGGACGATTTCCCGCGACAGCAGGGTGCATTTGATTCGCGACCAGAAGGTCATGAATGATTATCGCATCGGCTCACTGAAGCGTGAAAAGGATGATGCCAAGGAAGTCCGCGAGGGCATGGAATGCGGTATCAGGCTCGAAGGGTTTAACGACGTTAAGGAAGGTGACCTGCTCGAAGCATACCGAGTCGACGAGATCAAACGGACGCTGTAGTGTCGGTGCCGGCCGAGGTTTTGGAGCTTCTGCCGGTACAGCACAAACGTTGGGCTCCGTCTCAACGAACCGCTGAAGACCTTGGTGTGTCTCTGCCAGCTCCCTCTTCTGGAAAGCTTCCGTTTATGTCGTCAACCCGTCGTACAGCCCGAGTCGCCTCGATGATTCGCGAGGTGGTCAGCAGTGCAATTCTTTTTGAACTCCGGGATCCACGGATCAAAAATGTAACCGTCCTTGGCGCCGATGTGAGTCCGGATCTGCGTCACGCAAGTGTGCGAATTTCGGTCATGGGAGATGAAAAAACAGCAGCATTGACGATGCATGGATTGACCTCTGCCAAGGGGTATCTCCAGTCGAAAGTCGCGGAGTACATCAAAAGTCGCTATACTCCCGAGCTTCGATTCGTCATTGATGATGGAATCAAACGGTCGGTTGAAACTGCAGCACTGCTGCGCGAAGTCATTCCTCCGGAATCGGAAGCTTCAGAGTCTGATGAAGAAGCGGATCTGGATCATCCAGGTTTCGACCTCAATGGGGAAGAGGATGAAAGTGCGATGGACTCCGCCGATGCCGATCACAATTAGTTAACTTACGTTGAAAACAAAGTGACCGGGGATGATGACAATCAAACATGTCCCCCTAAATGCACAGTTGCATAAATTGGCAATCAGTTGAATCAGGATCAGCAGGGAATAACAATGGGAACGGCCAAAGCCACCAAGGCAGCCGACAAATCTCAGATCTGTCGAAAGCTCGTGACAGCTTTGCAGAAGCTGTACGGAAAGTCTGTGCCGAAGATCGAGCTTTCTGTCGTTGAGACCATGTTGTTCGCCGCCTGTCTTGAAGACAACCCCTGGGCCACAGCGGAAGCCGGTCTCAAGAAACTTCTTACCTCGTACTTTGACATGAACGAGGTTCGAGTTAGCTCTGTTTCGGAGTTGGAGCAGACACTGGCTCCATTGAAGGATGCCGACTGGAAGGGTCTGCGAATACGGTCCATTCTCCGATTTGTCTTCGAAACGACTTATTCGTACGACTATGAAAAGCTTCGACGGCAGACATTGGAACAGGCCGTCAAGACCCTGAAGAAAGTGAACGACATCACGCCGTTCATTCGGGATTTCATTCTCCACGAGATCCTGGGAAGCCATATCATTTGCCTCGACAACTCCATGCTGACAGCTGCAAGATGGCTGGGACTCGTTCCCGCCAAGGCAGACTTGCATGACGCATCAGAGTTCCTGAAGGGCGGTATCAAGAAGTCCGAAGTTTCTGAGTTTTGCCATTTGTTGCGTTGTCTTGCGACAGACCCCAAGTACGCCCCAAGATTCCTCGATCCATCCGACACAGAATTGTCCATGGACGATGTCATGGATCGATTTGTGGAACTACAGTCTCCACCAAAGAAGAAACCAGCAAAACCAGTTCCTCCACCAGAACCACCGAAGCTTGACAAGTCCGCTCCTCCTGCCAAAAAGCCTGTAACTGCAGCAGTGCCGGAAAAATCAGCTCCGCCGAAGTCTGTGCCTCCAGCAGTGACTTCAAAGCCTTCCGCTGCTGCTCCCTCGGCCGCAAAAGGTCACCCCGTCAAGACGGCTGTTAAAGCTCCAGTGCCTCCAGCGAAGGCACCAGCTAAAAAGCTGCCGGCAGCGAAGCCGACTCCTTCAAAGCCTGCGACCTCCAAAACTGTGGCCAAACAGACTGGAAAAACAGTCTCTGGAACCTCTGCAAAAGGAACCTCCGCCAAACCAGCTGCGGGAAAATCGACTAATGCCAGGAAGCCAGCTGCCGTTTCAGGCAAGCCAACTCCTAAGAAACCCCGGAAGTAGCGTTTCCGAGGCTCAGCAAGAACCGAACTCGACAGACTTTGCCTGCATACCAATAATGCACTGATTGCAGTGGTCTTTGTCGTAGTTGCCAAACCTTACTTCGCTGAGTCTGATCATGAAGCTTTTCCTGTTTCCGTCGTCAGTGATTTCTCGCATTTCCTGGACAAGGTTGTCCTCGTTTGCGCTCGTCACCCTGTGGGTCGTGTTCTGTTGCGGAGTCTCTGCGACATCGCAGGCTGCGGATGAACCGAAAGCTTCGCCGGACGAACCAAAGCCAGCCGCAGAAACTCCTGAAGGGTCCCTTGAAGAAAAGCCAGCCGTAGAAGGACTCGAGGAACCTGACGAGAAGTCGCTGGAAGTCAAGGACGAGAGCGACTCCATCGATCCAACCAACAAGGACGCTCTGGCATGGTATATGTCCGGCCAGAAGTCACTGAAACGGGGAGATCTTGAAGCCGCGTCCGAAGCCTTCGAGAAAGCCGCTGCCGCTGATCCAAAATCGGCCGTTCCAGTGCGAGCCCTCGCCATGGTCTTGTTCCGAATGGGAAAGGCTGAAGAAGGAAACTCAACCGCTGAGAAGGCCATGCGGCTTGATCCGGATGACTTTCAGACTCGCCTGGAGATGGCAGTGCTTCGAGGGAGTGCTCGCCAGTTCGATAACGCAGCAAAGCTTCTCGAAGAAGCCTTAACATCAAAGACTCTCGATAAGCAGTCACTCGACTTCGTCCACATTCATCAGGTGCGAGCCGCAGTCCTGCTGGAGATGCGAAAAATAGGTGAAGCGGCTAACAGCTATGAAATCATTCTGCAGGCACTCGAACGACCTGAAGACTTCAAACTCAACGAGCGTGAACACAAGACGCTTTTGAAGAACCGACTCACATCATACGAGGTTACTGGTCGCATCCTGCTTGAATCGGGGCGAATCCCGAAAGCGATCCAGGCTTTTGAAGCATTGTCGCGTACCGAGAAAGACGCCCCCGGCGACCACAACCTGTTGCTCGCCCGAGCCTATTTCCAACAGGACAAACTGGATGCCTGCGAGCAGAACCTGAACCGTTACTTCGAGACCGGTCGACGGTCAGGAGAATCTCTGCTTCTGCTTCGCGATTTGTTCGAAGCTTCAAGCCGATCTGATTCCCTGACAACGCGATTGCAGGAACTGACAGAAGACGCGGCCGATGTCGCAGCAGTAAAAATGTTTCTCGGCCAGATCCTGCTGGATCAGGGTAAGACGACGGAAGCGGCTGAAGTCTATCAGTCGATTCTTGATACATCAGGAGAAGCAGAAGCTTATCTGGGACTAGTCAGAGTCGAAATCGCAAACCGAAACCCGGTGGCTTTGATCGAGACCATTAACCGGGCCGCTCGTTCACGAATTACCGTCGTCGAAATGGCTCCTTTGGTTGGCAGCATTGCGACAGTCGATGGCTTTGCGAAAGAGACCTTAACAACCTGCCAGAAAATGGTGACCGAAAAGCCCGGAGATATTCATCCGGCTGTTCCCTATTTCTGCTCACTGGTCGCTGAACAACTGGAAATGACCAAAGAAGAAGGCGACCTGTTGAAATCAACCCTGGAGTTGAGCCCGGATCGTGAATTAACGATGCAGACGCTCGACAAATACGGGATGAATCAACTGAAGTTGGGTGAGTATGAAAAGTCTGCAAGGCTGTTCGAACAACTCCTGCAGACGCCCGGACTTCCACCTGGTGCTCGAGTCAACACGCTGTTTCGTATCTCAGCGGCCTATGCTTCCATCGAGAATATCGAAGGAGCTCGCAAGGCCCTGAAACAGGCGCTGAAAATCGTTCCTGATGAACCTCAGCTCCTCAGCCGACTCGCACTCGTTGAAGCCGCGGACGGAAAACTTGAAGAAGCCGTTGGTCTCCTGCAGAAAGCGATCACAGGACTACAGGGCAACACGGAATTGCTTACTGAATCCCATTTGCGACTCGCAGGGATCTACGCTCAGCTCGACCAGTGGAACGATGCGATCGAACAGTATCAGCAGGTTCTGGAGCTCGACTCCGTTGAAAAAAACACCGTCCGCCTGACAAAAATGGGACTCTCCAACGCCTACGTTCAGGGCGGCGATATGGAGAAAGGACAACAGGTTCTCGAAGAGGTCTACAACGAAGATCCAGCTGACCCCGGCGTTAATAACGATTTGGGTTACCTCTACGCCGATCAGGGCAAGAATCTCGAACAAGCTGAGAAGATGATCCGAATTGCTGTAGAGGCTCAGCCGGATAATCCCGCCTACCTGGACAGCCTCGGATGGGTTTTGTTCAAACAAGGCAAAAATGAAGAGGCCCTGGAACCACTCAAGAAAGCGAATGGAAATCCTGAATATCAGGACGCCACTCTGCTGGAACATCAGGGCGATGTTCATGAGGCATTGAAGCAAACAGACGAAGCCAAAGCTTTGTGGAACCGAGCCGTCGAAGTCGAGACCAAGGCGAAAAAGCCGGATGAAGCCGTGCTGAAACGCCTGAAAGAAAAACTCGGCGAACTGACTGAAGAAAAAGCAGATGACGAAAAGAAGTAACGGAACGCTCCTTCGCCGTTGACTGTGTGTGTTTCACTGACCTGCTCCTGGACACCACCAGGACAACTCATCTGCAGTTAGTCTGATGGCGATTTATTGATCGTGGTTTTCCTCTACCGACGACTCATCAGTTAGAACTATCTCCATGGCACGGAAGACCACGATCCGCAACGACGATGAAGAACCGGACGAACCAAAGCGCCCGACTTTTGGCGGCGATAATGCGGGTGCCGGGAACTTTGAGGATCCCAATCAGCAGAGATTCGATGATGAACTGCGACCATCGAAGCTGGAAGACGTCGTCGGTCAGATGGCCGTTGTCGAACGACTGAAGATTCTGCTGGAGGCCACAAAGAAACGCAAAGAACCACTTGGCCATTTGCTTCTTGATGGACCGCCGGGACTCGGCAAGACCACACTGGCTACCGTGATTCCTCGTGAACTGGGTACGGAACTGCAAATCACCGCAGGACCATCACTCAGCGCGCCAAAGGACCTGTTACCCTATTTGACGAACGCCAGTTACGGCAGTGTGCTGTTCATTGATGAAATCCATCGTCTGCCACCGACGGTTGAGGAATTTATTTATCCCGCCATGGAAGATTTCCGCATCGACATTACCCTCGGTGATGGACTTAATGCCCGCACGATCAATATGAAGCTGCAGCCGTTCACATTGATCGGCGCGACAACTCGCAGCGGAATGCTCACGGCTCCTCTTCGCGATCGCTTCGTAAATCGTGAGCATCTGGACTTTTATACCACCTCGGAACTGTCCACGATCATCACTCGCAATTCGAACAAACTGCGAACAGAGATCGCCCCGGAAGCGGCCCATGAAATCGCAATTCGCTCTCGAGGCACGCCGAGAAAAGCAAATAACTGGCTTCGCTGGACTCGCGACTTTGCAGACGCCCGCGCCAATGGGAAAATCACGCTCGAAGTCGCTCGTGCCGCGTTGAAGATGAAGGGTGTTGATGACGCGGGTCTTGAAGAACAGGATCGGCGATATCTGGAAACGATCATCTCAGTTTTCAGCGGCGGTCCGGCCGGCGTTCAGGCCGTGGGACACACTCTTAATATTCCCGCCGATACGCTGGAAGACGAAGTCGAACCCTTCCTGCTGCGTGAAGGCTTCATCCAGCGAACACCTCGCGGCCGCATGGTGACAGCGAAAGCTCTCGCACATCTGGGCGTTTCACAAAAGGCGAAGAGCAAAACAACAAAGACCAGACCCGCCCCGCCGGAAGATCAGCTTGAATTGTTCTGAGCTCGTCTGTGGCAGAGTGGCCAACAGCGTCATTCTTCATTCGATCATCGAATGAATTCTGAATACGCTCGTTCGCCGAAGTATTGATAAGCTTGTTCTTCCAGCGGTGTCCCAGCCAGCAAACTGTGGATCAAACCGTTCTTATCAACCTGTACTGTATGCAGAATTTTTTTGGCCGGATTCGTGTGCAGCAGGAATTGAATGCAGCGATCGGTACTGGTAACTCGCACGATGTCGTTCTCCGTCGTCTCCGAGAACTGAAAGGAAGCTGCCAGATCATCTCGCATCAAGTGGCTGCGATACCATGTTCCACCGGTCGCACTCACGATCCGTTTGCCATTCAGCGTCACCTCGTCGTCCTTGTAGGCCAACACGCAGAGCGACGAACCAGGCCGCTTTAACCAGTTCGCAATCTTTGAACTGTGTCGCTCGGTGTCGTAGGCGTAGGTTGCGTCAAGAAATGCGATCCGTGTCACTTCCGCAGGGATCTCAGCGGATGCGTTGAGAAATCCAAAGATCAAACTACCTCCGCCGCTGTGACCGCTCAACACAACGGAAATCTCCTTAGATGAATACCGCGCTCGTAGTTCAGAGATCAGCTTTGGTATCTGTTCATCTCCGTGTTTCTTCCGCCATGCCGGCCAGCTCAGCCCTTTGGCTTCCAGCAGAATAAGCACCACGTTCTTGTGCGGCTGCTCGCGTCTCAGAAACCGCGTTTGAGCAGCAATGTGCTGAATATCGTAGTGCCAGTCATCGCCTGGCTGCATTTGTTTGCCAAGAGTTTGCTCAATCGTATTGCCGTTGGGCAGAGCGTAGAACAACAGCTCAGTCGTCTCCGGAGGAATTTCCGCTGACGAGGTTGACTCATTGATGCAAACTCGAACATCAGGAGTCCAATGAAGAAAGGTTGTCGTTTCGCCGTCAGCAGATGAAGTCTGCTCTGGCTGAGAGGGCCGGTTATAACTGGCAACTTCCAAGGGTCCTTCATCACTCAACAACTCGCAGAGCTTCTCGTCTGCCAGCACATCTCGCAAATCACACGGTATCCCATTCAAAAACCCTCTTCTGGCAACGAGCCGAATGCCGTGACTGTAATCAACCCACGTTTCAGCGTGTCCCAGATAGAGCGGCTGAATAGGGCGATCTTTTGCTTCGTGCCAGCCGTAAATGGCCACACGGCGCCTCGACTCCACAAGTCGAGGCGTCAAGACAACATCCTTCTTGTGCCCAGCCAGCAGCTGACCTCGACTACGGTTCGGATAACGTTCGTTCAAATGGTTTTGAATCTCTTGATTGTGCCGAGCGAAATAGCTCACGCGAATCATCTCATCCGTCGGAGCCATCGGCTGAGGCTTTAGCACAACCTCAGCGGCCGCATAGATCTGATCCACCATGCGGCGTGTCGGCAGGAGACACTCCAAATGATCTGCCACGTTCTGAGCGACATGAGGTGAAAGCGGAATCCTGAGGAAGTCCTGGTCGCTCCCCAGCGATAAATAATCGGGCGAGACAAAGATGACAAGAGTCTGCTCTTGGGACGCGATATTGCTCGTCAGCCTAATCGGAACAAATCTCTTCCAGTGGTCAGGGACATTGCCTGAACGAATCTCAGCTTCGATCTGTCGTTCACGATCCTCTCCTGAAAGTGAATCCAGATCCTTTGCCAACTGACTGCCGCTTCGTGCTGATGATGAAGCCTCCACGATCGGAACAGGCCAGCGATCTGGCACTAACTCATCAGCAGAAGTCGTCGCCACGGGCGACATGAGAAGAAGGTGCATCACCAAAACAGTGAGACCTTTCAGGCTGGATGACGATCGAGTTCTTTTCTGCAAGACTCGTTGCACGAGCAGACTCCTGACAGAGCTATTGATCCCGTCGCTTACCGCAGAGCCTGAGGCAACGGCCTACATGAGCGCCGGCGTATTCGGCTGGGCGGTAAACAAGGAGTTACAGTGAGTCTGCCAACAGATTCTGCCGCCCTTACATGGTCCACGTTTTACGTAGCAACAACGACGTCGGCAAGGATAACCTGCGTTCAGTCTTCTTCGTAATCAACGCCTATCCGTTCGACTTGCTGAAGCAGCATGAGCGACTCCGCACCGGATGCCGACAATTCAAACGCGCCGGCAATTTTTTCTCGTGGGACGACCACGTCATCCGACATTTTCCGAGACTCACGTCCAACGCCCGAGTTTCCAAACATTCGGCTCACATAGGGGATCTTGCTGAGGACGGGCACCGAGTTCATCGATCGCCCTTCGATAATCTGAATTGCATCCTTGAGTACAACGGTCTGACCATCGACAGATTTCACTGTGCCCAAATACTCCGTTATGTAAAAGCGGACTTTAGGAAACTCCCCGTCTCCTTTGACTTTGCGGTCCACCAACAACAACTGAACCTGCACACCAGGTTTCATCCCCTCCTGTGACAGCTGCTTCGCCTCCCGATCGAATTTACTCTCCTGGAGCTGGCGAAACTCAAGATCTTCTACCGGGTACTGCACGTTCTCACCAGACAACGGTGTTGACGGAGTGAGCATGGAACATCCACTCCCGGTGAGCACCAAAAGCAGGCTAAGAAGTCGCAGTCGAAGCATAAAGTTCATCCTGTTCCTGATTGACCGCCGAGAGGCAGCATTAAGGGCGACAAAGCCAAAATGAGGTGTAGCACCGCCCGTATGGCCGAAACAATGGCCGATTTGCGTTCCAGTCACATGGAATTTCCCGACACCCGCGGGTTCCAATGCAGTTCGGCCGAAATTGCCTTTAAATGCCGTTACACTGTCGCTCGATCCGCAAGGAGCACTCACTTTCGGCATGCTCATTTCATCCCGAAATCCTTTGTCCTGTTTACCGCCCAGCCGGAGGCGCCGGCCCGAAAGTCAAGTCGGCGCCTCTGGCTGGACGGTAAACGGAATAACGGTATTGATGACGAAAACACCAGACTGCCGGAACACAGGAACAAGGTTAGAGACATCATGTCCCACAAATGCGTTTATGATTTTGACGTAGTCGTTGTCGGTGCTGGCCACGCTGGTACAGAGGCCGCATTGGCGTCCGCGCGGATGGGAGCGAAGACCGCGTTGCTGACGATGAACTGTGACACTGTCGGCCAGATGAGCTGCAACCCGGCGATCGGTGGCGTCGCGAAAGGTCAGATCGTGCGCGAGATCGACGCGCTCGGTGGCGAGATGGGACGCGTCATCGACAAGACGGGCATTCATTTTCGCATGCTCAACAGTGGCAAAGGGCCCGCGATGCACAGTCCGCGAGCCCAGGCGGACAAGAAGGCTTACCAGTTCGAAATGAAGAACCGAGTGGAGCTGCAGGAAAACCTGACTCTCTGCCAGGAGACTGTTGAATCAATCGAAACGGTAGACGGCAAAATCACTGGAATCCGCGTTGCCGGTGATGCGTTCTACAGAACTCGAGCCGTGATTCTAACGACCGGTACGTTTCTCAAAGCCATTATGCATACCGGCGAATCGAAGGCTGAAGGCGGTCGAGCAGGCGACAAGGCCTCGCACGGAGTCTCCGGGGCTCTGAAGTCTCTGGGCTTTGAGCTGCGTCGCTTCAAAACTGGAACACCCGCGCGACTGAACGGACGCACGATCGATTTTACTCGCTGCGAACCTCAGCCCGGCGACGAAAATCCCGAACCGTTTTCCTACATGACGGATCGTATCGATCAGCCGCAGATCCATTGTTATCTCACAAACACGACTCACGAGATTCACGAGATCATCCGTGCAAACCTTCATCGAGCACCGATGTATTCGGGGCAGATTCAGTCGACAGGGCCTCGCTATTGTCCTTCGATCGAAGATAAAGTCGTGCGATTTGCGGACAAGACTTCGCACCAGATTTTTCTGGAACCTGAAGGCCGCAACACTCAGGAAGTTTACGTGAACGGCATCTCAACCAGCCTGCCACGCGATGTGCAGGATGAGATTATCCGTCGCATCCCGGGCTGCGAGAATGCTCAAATCATGCGATATGGTTACGCCGTCGAATACGACTTCGCGCCGCCGACGCAGTTGTATCCCTCGCTGGAAACGCGACTTGTTGAAGGGCTCTACTTTGCCGGACAAATCAACGGCACGACCGGCTATGAAGAAGCCGCCGGGCAGGGACTTCTGGCTGGCATCAACGCAGCATTGAAACAGCAGGGCAGGGGACCGTTTGTTATTGATCGCAGCCAGGCCTATCTGGGAGTTTTGATCGACGATCTGGTGACCAAAGGTGTCGATGAGCCGTATCGCATGTTTACGTCCCGCGCCGAGTATCGGCTTTTGTTGCGTCAGGACAATGCCGATCGTCGACTGACTCCGCTGGGCATTGAACTGGGCAGTGTAACTGCAGAACGAGCCGATCGGTTTCAGCGCTATGAGGAAGAATTGAACCGCGCGTTTGCGGCGATGACCAAACTGCGAGCACAGGGACAGACACTGGAAGAACATCTGCGACGCAACACGATCACGTGGGATGAAGTCCATGGCTTGTTTCCGCAGGTTGCGGAGCTCCAGCTTTCAGAAAATACGAAGCGGCAGATGATGATTGAAGCTCAGTATGCAGGCTACGTGCGTCGTCAGGAGGCGGAGATTCATCGGCTGCAAAAAGTCGACTCCGTGAAGATTCCTGACACCTTTGACTATCTCGCGGTGCCTCAACTGCGAACGGAAGCTCGAGAACGCCTTAATCGTCTGAAACCCACAACCGTCGGCCAGGCCAGTCGTGTCAGCGGCATTACGCCGGCCGACATTGCGATTCTGATGTTCTATCTTAAGCCCGCGAGTTGAGCGAGGTCCATCCGGATGCGTCATTAAGCATACGCAATGACGGTGGGCGAAGTCGGGGGAGATTCTTTGAACAACTCTCAAACAAAAAGCGGCCAGAATCTCAGTGCACGATTAATGGGTATCGCGTAGACTTTGTCCCAGGGCGCCAGATTTCACCGACGCAGATGTTGGCTACGACTCGGAGAATCTCATGTGGAAGTCCATCTTTTCAGTGATCTCACTCGCATGGATCACCGCATGTGGACCGATTCTGGCCTACGGCCAGAGCTTTCGAATCGCGACATTCAACGTCAACTACGCGAACACTCGAGGCGATCAGGTCCTCGAGGCTATTTCTGAAACAAGTCCGGACATACTGTGTTTGCAGGAAACAACGCTGCAATCCGAAGGCTGGTTGCGGAAACAGCTTGCCGACAGTCATCCCGAGTTCCCGTCCGCAGGTCACGAAGGAAAGTACTACGCAGAGCGATTTGCGTTTGCATCAAAACTTGAGCCAGTCGAATTGGTCTACCATCCGCCAAAGGCTGGCCTGTTCGGTTTTTATGAAGCCACATACACGGTGCACAATCGCAAAGTCAGGATCGTCAACGTGCACCTTTCCCCGTTTGGAATCCCGCGTGGTGCCGGATTTACCGATGCATTGGCCGCGATCTCCAAAACAGAAGCGAAGCACTCAGCTGAGATCGACGCCATTCTTGATTCAATTGATCCAGAGACTCCGACCGTCATCTGTGGAGACTTTAACAGCCTTTCTACATTCAAAGCTCCGACATCCCTTGTCGAACACGGATTCATCGATAGTTTTGCGTCCTTGCACAACAACCCCGACCAACATGTCACGTGGAACTGGCCCAGTCGTCCGATTCCTTTGAGATTCCGCATCGACTACATCTTCCACTCAAAGCATTTTCAAACGATCGAATCAGCCGTCATCGAGAAACAAGGCTCTGATCACTTCATGGTTGTGAGTGAATTGAAGTTTGTGAATTAGATGTCGCTCTCGAGCCCAAAATGGGACCTCGCCAATGTTGCCAGTCAAAAGCTTCCATGGGCTTTTTCTGCTCCTCAGCGTCTTCGTGAACTGCGGCGTGTTTGGCGCAGATCGCCCCAACATCATCGTGATCATGTCGGACGACATGGGGTATTCTGACATCGGATGTTATGGCGGAGAAATCGAAACGCCGAATCTGGATGCTCTTGCTTCTGGCGGGCTGCGGTTTACTCAGTTCTACAACACGGCTCGCTGCTGTCCGACGCGAGCGTCTTTGCTGACCGGACTGTACGCGCATCAGGCTGGGATTGGGCATATGGTTGACAGCCGCGCCGAGTCTGTCGGCGAAGCGTATGCCGGTGAACTCAGCCATCGCGCCGTGACGATCGCGGAAGTTCTGAAAACGGCTGGGTACAACACTTACATGGCCGGCAAATGGCATGTCACAAAAAAGACCAGCCCAGAAAACGAGTCAGACAAGAAAAACTGGCCGTTGCAAAGAGGTTTCGACAGGTTCTACGGCACAATCCACGGGGCAGGCAGTTTCTTCGATCCGAACACACTGGTTCGAGATAACGCGTTTGTTTCTCCATTTGCAGATCCGGAGTACCAACCGGAACTCTTCTACTACACAGATGCCATCAACGATCACGCGGCACGATTCGTCAGTGAACATTGTCAAACGACGAAAGAGCAGCCGTTTTTTCTGTATGTCGCTCACACGGCTGCTCACTGGCCAATGCACGCAAAAGACAGTGATATCAAGAAGTATTCAGGACGCTACGACGCGGGTTATGGTGCAATTCGCGCCGCTCGGCTTAAGAAAATGAAGGCACTGGGGCTTCTGGATTCACGATGGACGATCTCCGCCCAAGCGGGTGACTGGAATCTCGTCGAAGACAAAGCATGGGAAGCACGCTGCATGGAAGTCTATGCCGCCATGGTCGACTGCATGGACCAGGGAATCGGACGACTCATCGATACGCTGAAGAAGAATGGGCAGTTTGAAAACACTCTGATCCTTTATCTGCAGGATAACGGCGGCTGTGCTGAGGCGATGGGTCGCAATAGACCTTTTCAGGTGCGTGCCGATATGGCGACTCTTTCGGGATTGCCTGCGACTTTTCTGCAGCCAGATATGATCCCCAAACAAACGCGAGATGGCTATCCCGTTCGTCAGGGCAAGGGTGTCATGCCTGGGTCGGCCGACACATATATTGGCTACGGTCGTTCATGGGCCAACGTCAGCAATACACCGTTTCGTGAATACAAACATTGGCAACACGAAGGCGGGATTAGTACCCCTTTGATTGCTCATTGGCCGGCAGGAATTTCTGCAAAGTGCAATGGACGACTGGAGTCAGGGGCGGGACACCTGATCGACGTCATGGCCACTTGTGTTGATATTGCGAATGCGACGTATCCTCAGGAGTTCAAAAAGACTCCGATTCAGGCACTCGAAGGAATCAGCCTGCGTCCGACTTTTGAAGGAGCTGCTATCGATCGTCAAACTCCCTTGTGCTGGGAACATGAGGGCAATCGAGCCATCCGCGTGGGTCAATGGAAACT
>JBILXT010000459.1:0-5445 GCA_044378235.1 Planctomycetaceae bacterium | reverse complement strand
CGTATTCTGAGATAACTCGGACACATGAGCTCACCCGAAACGAGAACAACTGGTCAGCGAAGATAGGCTCAACGCGAAATCATGTGCGGAGTGTATCAGCCAGAACTCAATGCGATTAATCCTGAAAGGATGTCAGAGAGTAGCCGACGGTCGCCGACAGGCGCACCGCCGGTGACTGAACAGGAAGAACACTCATCCTGAAGGGATGACAAAAACTGAGGTTCTGGCACCCGTGTCAGGGTGCAATCACAGGTTTCGACACGAACCGGTGGTTGCGCTGCGCTGACCACCGGCTACCTTCTTGAACCGCTTTGCGGTGAATCGCAACAAGCTTTACCGGAGTTCGAAAAATGCAATGCCATTTTGCTATGCGAGGTCGCGCACTTCATTTCAGGCAGAGCCCGAAAACAGGGAGAATCTCTGCTGCCGCGGAAGAGTTATCACATGAAAAATGCCCCGGAAGCAATCACACTTCAGGGGCATCAGTTAGAACGCTGAAAGTCGCTTCTCTTTAGGCAGAGCTCAACTTACGGCAACGCAATGGTCTTCAGATTCTGTGGACCACCTTCCGCCTGAACCAGCAACAGTGCGGAGGTTTCATTCAGCTTGTCCATTTGAACCACACCAGTCATCGACTCCACTGTCTCATACTTCTGACCGGCAGTACCGCCACCACTGACTGGCTCTGTCAGCCCTTTGTTTTCCTTCAGGCCAGCGGTCGAAATCTTCATCACGCCACGAGCACTATTGCTGAGCAGCAGATAGTCGGCACCGTCCTTTGAGTAGCTGATCATGTCGAGCGGGCGATTGCGATTGCCCAGTTCGGCAACAGTCGTCGCCTTGACCTTCTCACCCGCAGCAGACAATTCCTTGACCGGGATCTTCACCAGTGGAGTACAAACATACGCACCAAGAATGCTTGGTTCGCCATCGATCATCATCGGGACGAAAGTTCGCATCGCGGAATAGTCTTCGCTCTTGCCATGCGCTGCATGATAGATTTCGACGCCGATGCCCTTGTCAGAATCTGCGAATGGAAAATTGAGTTCTCGAACGGTCGACGGTGACTGAGCATTACTCAGTCCGGACACCAGCAGCTTGTTCTCGAAGAACGCAATATCGGTAATGGAGTCAGTCCGACGATTTTGTGCTCGTCGACCTTCACCAACGACTTTATCTTCCGGAGCATTAGCCAGCGTTGCTTTTGAAAACTTGATGTCCTTCAGCGACAGCTCTGAAATCTTGCCGGCTCCATCGATCTGCACGAGAGCTGCATGGTCGTCGGCAGTGACCGCGACAAAAGCAGCTCCGGTGCGAGGATTCACAGCAACGTCGTTGACTTCGACCTTTTTGACATGTAATTCGTTGGCAATCGCTGTGGGCAGATCATCGATGTTGATTGAGGCACTAGCGGCATCGCCTGCAGTGTTGCCGGTTGCAATGGCGAACACGGTGGCATTCTTCGCATCGCCGACAAACAGAATGTCCTCAGGTCCGAACGCCAGAGTTGTGGCGGATTTCAGTTCTGGAGTTCCCGGTTTGAGTCCCCAAACATCGGCCGCAGTGGCAACATTGACCCCGGAGAAAAACAATGCGGCGGCAAGACTGACGCGTTTCAGTAACATGACGATTTCCTCAGTTGGGCAGGCTAATCAGGAAGGACTTGGTCTACACATGCAATATGTGCAGTCCGTGCTCAATCGTCAAGTTGCTCAGCCTCGGGGGCTTTTAATACAGCGACTCAATCGGCAGCAAATCGTCCTGGCATCGTTCCGCCGCCAATCGAGCCACCGCGAAGGCTGGTGCGGAGCGACTCACATTGCGAACAAACATTTCCGACAGATTGTGGACTGCTGCAAAGGAGGATTCACCAACCTCCTGAATCACTCGCTCCGCCAGCCACGCACCGCTGCCGCTGATCACCGCATGAATCCTGGTTACGCTCGAATCTGCGACCAACTTTCGAACATACTGGCAGCGATTCTTCACCGCCACCGTAATCTGCTGAAGCTGTTGCTCAGCAATGTACTCGGCGATCTTCACCAACTGCGTTTCGGATAACTCCGTCGCATCACAGCAAAGCATATGAGCCAGACGATTCATCGTGGCTTCACGAGTCAAAGGACGCCCGTCGGCCGTTTCGCAGTTTCCCGCATCCGCCATAACGTCACCGGCAAGCAAGTGGACATCCAATGAGGTTGCAAACAGCTCAGCGGCCACTGGAATCTGACAGACATCGGCCGAACCCCCACCTTCTTCCTCCTGCGAAAGCGGTACCGTCTGCACGATCGCACAAACAGGAGTTCGCCCAACACCAGTATAAAGCAACTCCGATGCGGCCAGACGTTCCAGATCGGTTCGACCCTCCGGAATCGGCAGGCCATCAATGAGCGGAATAATGTCGGTCGTTGTGGAACCGATGTCGATCAGCACAGCCGGGCCAGACGGAACAGCTCGACCAGCCCAGGTCGCCAACGCATGCCAGTTGGAAGCTCCGGCCAGTTGAGGCAGCTCAATCGCATCAGCCGCTTCTGCGAATTCGCCGGACGTCAACCAGACCCGAATCATGGATTTGGCAAAGACGTCCTGCACAGCTTCAATAATGAACTGAACACCTTCGGCCTTAGTCTGAAAACAGTCCGCAAGCTCGGCCGTCATTGTTAACGCCACGATCTCCGGAGCCGCGTCGCGATAAAGCGGCAGCTGCTTCAGAATCCCTCGCAGACCATCGCGATTCTGCCAGATTGCAAAGCTGATGCTGACGGATTCTCCATCGGCCGTGGAAGCTTTAATGTTCGCTCCACCAATATCCAGTCCAAGCACTCGCACGCTTTGCAATTCTCCTGTGATGTGTTTCGATTGCCGCAAGAGTTTCTTTACCGCTTAGCGGGAGTCAGTCGCGGCATTTGGTAGGCCCTGCCTGCCGGGCAGGACTTCGCGGCTTGCCGCGACTTCGGTGCATGTGATAATGCGATGCAGCCTGCAATCTTCACAGAAGTGCAGATAAGGTACGCTTTGCGGCAATACGAAAATCCTTTCCGGCAGAAAGGACCTACTTTGACAATCGTCCGCGATGACACCTCATCAAGGATGTGAGTATATTCGTAGGACGGCCTTTTCAGGCCGTCAATGCCACAAAAATCGGCCAATTCCGACGCCCTGAAAAGGGCGTCCTACATTTCTTAAAGCCGCATGACTTTTCTACCAGCCCAGCACATGAGCAAAGATCAGTGGCGCAACGATCGTTGCGTCTGATTCGATAATGAACTTCGGCGTATCAACTCCCAGTTTGCCCCAGGTAATCTTTTCGTTCGGGACGGCCCCGGAGTAGCTGCCGTAGCTGGTTGTCGAATCACTGATCTGACAGAAGTAACCCCACAGAGGAACGCTGTCGCGCTGCAGGTCCTGATGCAGCATCGGCACAACGCAGATCGGGAAGTCACCAGCGATGCCGCCACCAATCTGAAACATGCCGATCGAATTCTTCATGCTGGCCTGAGTATAGAACTCAGCCAGCCACGTCATGTATTCAATCCCCGTACGAACCGTGTGAACATTCTTAATGTCACCACGAATCACAGCGGCGGCGTACATGTTGCCGAGCGTTGCGTCTTCCCAGCCCGGCACGATGATCGGCAGATTCTTTTCGGCCGCTGCCAGCATCCAGGAGTCCTTGGGATCGATCTGGTAGAACTCCTGGTACTTGCCGCTCAGCAGCACCTGATAGAAAAACTCGTGAGGGAAGAATCGCTTGCCAGCCTGATCGGCAGCTGTCCAAACTTCCAGCATCGCGGTTTCCATGCGACGCATCGCTTCGCCTTCCGGAATGCAGGTGTCGGTCACTCGATTCATATGACGATCGAGCAGATCCTGTTCATCCTGTGGCGACAACTGGCGATAGTGCGGAACTCGTTCGTAGTAATCGTGAGCGACCAGGTTGAAGACGTCCTCTTCGAGATTCGCTCCAGTGCACGAAATGAGATGCACCTTGTCCTGACGAATCATTTCAGCCAGAGACAACCCCAGCTCCGCAGTGCTCATCGCACCGGCCAACGTAATCATCATCTTGCCACCGGAAGCGAGGTGCTGATGATATCCCTTGGCCGCATCGACCAGCGCAGCCGCGTTGAAGTGGCGATAATGATGATTAATGAAGCGAGTGATCGAGCCGTCAGCTTGCGGAGTATGAGCCATTGCAGAAACTTCGTTTTCCGGGGTCATGAAAATCGGACAGGGACTCGCCTGACGCCGCCAAACATCCGAGCGGTCTTCCCAAAGTCCGCGGCAAGCCAGTGTGAGTTGCGGAATGTTACCGGACACAAGGCTCCATGCCACGCTTCCGGAAGGCCGCCATTCAAAATGCCCCTGAAATGACAATGGGACTGGGACTTTGCCAAATCGCGGTTTGGCGAACCGTCGTCCTGAGTGCCGTGTCCGTCGTTCCCGAGCGAAGACTTTTCGAGGATATCGGTTTTTCCGAGGGAAACCATCCCGCCCGTCAAAAACTGGAACTCCCGCGACGCATCGCCTTGCGAACGCCCCTCCATTCGATTAGTTTCCGCCTCCCGCAGAGCAGCCAACCCAACGATTTCGTTGTTTTGGCAAGTTGTCTTTGCGAAAGATTCAGGTACCCGCCGGAGTGGCGGAATGGCAGACGCGCCGGATTCAAAATCCGGTTAGAGTAACATCTAGTGCGGGTTCGACCCCCGCCTCCGGTACTTGAGACACAATTTTAAAAGCTCGGCCTCCTCGCGAAGCCGAGCTTTTTTCGTTTCTCAACCTCCCCCACTCCCCATCTTAATTCTAATCTTTTTCTTAATCTTATTCTTAATCTTCATCCCCTTCTTCCTTCGCCCCCTCACCGATTCACCAGCCCTGCCTTCGCAAGGTCTTCCGCAATCGTCGCAAATTGTTCCAGAGCAGCTTCTAGGTGAGCGGTAATCGCAGAGGGGATGAGTGGAGCACCAAGCCAATTGTGAACGCGGCGACCAGAACGGCGCGTATTGTCGCTACCGTTCTTTGACAACTCGCTTCCACGTCAGTTGAGCTTCCTTGAAGTTTAGCAAAAGTGCGACGTTTAGACCTGTGATGTTCAGGTATCCCAGCATCTGAGCAAAGTGCGAATCGTTGAATGCGGTGACAACTTTGGGATCCGCGATCACTTTGTCATCGACGATCAGGTCCGGAATCAGCTTGCCAATAAGCTGGCCACGATAGTGGACGGGGTATTCGCGTTGTTGTTCAACGACATGTCCTCTGGCCAGCAATTCGATGACAAGAGCATTCTCATACAACTTCTCATCGAGCCCGGGCTTGAGTTCGTTTAACACAACCATTGCGGCGCCGATAATGTCTTTGGTGATTTCTTCATGGAGCATTGTGCAGGCCTTTTTTTAACCGCGGATTTCGCGGATGAAGCGGATAAAAGACAGAGACTCCCACTAC
>JBILXT010000458.1:0-5459 GCA_044378235.1 Planctomycetaceae bacterium | reverse complement strand
CCAGATGTAAGGGAACTCGGTGGCGCGTTGTTTGGGGACTTCCGTTATGGCCGAGTCTTCATCTATCACAACGGTGCTCAGTCTTACTACAGCGTTCGAGCATTCAGAGGTTTGGTTCGGGTCTGATGGATTCAGGCTCGGCAGGCAACACGATCAACTGGGCGTTGAATGAGCTTTTTCCTGGACTGCTGCAGCCTGCTGCAGCTTTGGTTTCGGCAGCCTGCTGCCAAACCGTCGGCTTTGAATCTCGATGAATGAAAGAAAGATGATCCACAGCAGGCTGTGGATCGGAAAGCTGCAGCGGGCTGCAGCAGTCCAAAGCCAAGGCCACATTATGCCGGGTCCAGCCAGCGTTTCTGGAGATCGGCAAACGCGTCGACTCGACGGTCGCGGAAGAACGGCCAGTGAGTTCGAGCCGTATTGATCAAGGAAAGATCGCAGCTCACCAGAACATTCTCCTCGGCCTCATGTGCAGCCTGATGCAGAACGTTGCCGTAGGGATCGGCAAGAAAACTTCCGCCCCAGAACTGAATCTCGCCTTCGACTCCAACACGATTCGGCGCACCGACAAAAAGTCCGTTGGCAATGGCATGACTTCGCATCATCGTTTGCCAGGCAGAATACTGGCTGGCGCCGTAGGTTTCTCGTTCGCCAGGAATCCAGCCGATGGCCGTTGGATAGAACAGCAACTCCGCACCCTGCATCGCGGTCAATCGAGCAGCCTCGGGATACCATTGATCCCAGCAAATGCAAACGCCAACCTTTGCATACTTCGTTTGGAAAGCAAGGAACCCCAAATCTCCGGGAGTAAAATAAAACTTCTCCAGATAGAGCGGATCATCCGGAATATGCATCTTTCGATAGAGCCCCGCGATTGATCCATCAGCATCAAGGATCACAGCGGAATTGTGGTAGAGCCCATGAGTTCGCTTTTCGAACAGGGGAACGACGATGACGACGCTCAACTCTTTCGCGATCTTTTGAAGTGCAGCGGTTGTTGGCCCAGGAATCGGTTCCGCCAGTTCGAATCGAGAATGCTCCTCGGCCTGACATGGATACTGAGTGTTGAAGACTTCCTGAAGGCATATGACCTGCGCACCGTTGGAGGCAGCGGAACGGATCTTTTCGATTGAGCGTTCAAGGTTTTCGGCAGGCGATTCACCGCAGACCATCTGCACCAGGCCAACTCGAACTTCAGACTTTTTTGACATCGTTACGCGTACTCTTCACAACAGGTTGAGGACCAGAGAAGGAGAACCGGCCACGGCGACAATGTGTATCTTTCGAAACAGATTCCGTGAATAAGCCGCTCTCGTTTCTTATCAACGAAGAAAGTGGACGGGACAGGATAGCGAAAACAATCCCGGATGCGACTCTGAAGCCGCAGGTTCGAATTCCGAAAACATTCATTCCACGGGACAGGATTCCGTGCAAGAAGCGATGCCTTGAATCCGGGGCTTAATCGCGTCAGACTGTCATGGCAAGATCGCGGAGAATACTGAATGGTGCTCAACCATCAGGCTCTCCCTGGATTGCAATGCGAACGGGTGAGACAATTCTTTCGACCCGTTCCAGCTGCATTCTCAAACTCTCCAAATTTTCCTCTGATCGTTCGAAGACTAATGCGGCTCTCACGCCATTGTCACAGAATGATCGCCTTCCGGATTCAGTCCTATGCACTGCCGATTTCCCACGCTCCGCTCCCTGACTTGGTTAATCTCTGGAATGATGTCTGCAGATCTTTTTGCAGGCGAAATCGCCAAATGGGACTTTGAAAAAGATTCCTCCGGCTGGGTTTCCAATGATCAGCTCGAACTTTCCGTGAAGGAAGGTTCCCTGCACCTGAAGTCCAAAGGAGCCGATCCCTATTTCAGCAGCAAGGTTGAAGGCCATGCTGGCGAACACCTGGTGATGATCATCGCCAAATTCCGAGGCAATGCTGATATTCAGGTCTTCTGGACAACAGAAGCAGAGCCCCAAACGTCTGAAGATAAGTCCGTTAAGACACAACTGCGAGGATCAGAGAAAGACGCCCGAGCCGCGAAGCTGTATTTCTCAACAACGTCTCCTGTCACATCGCTCAGAATTGACCCCATGAGCACGGAAGGTGAGATGATCATCGAGTCGATCGTTCTGACTGATGATTCCGAGCCACAACCGATGGCGACACCAGTCAAAGACATGAAGATTGCCGAAGGTTTCGATGTCGAACTTCTGTACTCGGTCGCGGGCGACAAAATGGGATCGTGGGTCTGTATGACTCCGGATCCAAAAGGACGACTGATTGTTTCTGACCAATACGGAAAGCTGTATCGGGTCACTCCGCCCGCTAAAGGTTCAAAGGACGATATTCGCATCGAAACGATTAACGTCGACGTGGGCATGGCTCAGGGATTGCTCTGTGCGTTCGACAGCCTTTACGTGATGACGAATAGCGGGGAGGAAGCTCGTGTTGGCCTGCATCGTGTTCGTGATACTGATGGCGACGATCAGTATGACACTGCTGAACATATTCGAAAACTCAGCGGCGGTAATGAACATGGTCCACACGCCATTATTCTCTCACCGGACAAGAAATCTCTCTACGTCTGCTGCGGAAACCATACGCCAGTGACAGACTTTTCCCAGTCTCGTGTACCTCGCATCTGGGACGAAGATCAGCTGCTGCCACGTATGTGGGACGCAGGTGGACATGCCGTCGGAGTCATGGCTCCCGGCGGCTGGATTGCTCAGGTCAGTCCGGACGGGCAGGACTGGCAACTGCTGGCCAGCGGCTTTCGAAACCAATACGACATCGCGCTGAACCCGGACGGCGAGTTGTTCACTTACGACGCCGACATGGAGTGGGACGTAGGTTCACCGTGGTATCGACCAACTCGCGTCAACCATGTCACCAGTGGCGCGGAGTTTGGGTGGCGATCAGGTACGGGCAAATGGCCAGCCTACTATCCTGACAGCCTTGGTTCAGTGGTCGACATCGGACCTGGCTCACCAACAGGAATCGCGTTTGGAACCGGGGCGAAATTCCCCGCGAAGTACCAGAAGGCTCTGTTCATCAGTGACTGGAGCTACGGAGTTATCTATGCCGTGCATATGTCGCCTACAGGTTCAACCTATACCGGTGAAGCCGAACGATTCATCGCAGCAGCTCCACTACCAGTCACTGACATGGTCATCAATCCTGCAGATCAGGCGATGTACTTTACGATCGGTGGCCGAAAAACTCAGTCAGGGCTCTATCGAGTCACATACAAAGGCACGGAGTCAACGGCAGCCGTGACCCCTGAGAAAGATGGAGGCGAGGAGCTTCGGAAGATTCGTCATGAGCTGGAAGCTTTGCACTCGGCCGATGCCGTCGATGCCGTTGCTAAAGCAATTCCCTTCCTTGGACACTCCGATCGTAGCATCCGCTTTGCTGCTCGCACGGTTCTCGAACACCAGCCCGTCACCAAGTGGCAGGACCAGGCGTTGAAAGTTAACACGAATGCCGATGCGAAGATCACGGCATTGCTTGGCCTCGCTCGCTGTGGCAGCAAAGACCTGCAGGTTCCGTTACTGCAATCTTTGGCAGAGTTGAACGCAGATAAGCTATCCGAAAGTCAGATGCTGGATGCACTGCGAGTTCTGGGACTTTGCTTTATTCGCATGGGCGAGCCTGAGCCGCAGACGGCTCGTGACGTCGCAGCCGTACTGAATCAGTCGTATCCATCAAAAAGCCCGCGGCTCAATCGAGAACTCTGCCGGCTGCTGGTTTATCTCAACGATAGTGAAGTGGCGGCGAAAACACTGGATCTTCTCGCGAAGGCTCCAAGCCAGGAAGAACAGATTCACTATGTCTACTGCCTGCGAGCACTAAAGGACCAGTGGACGATGGATCAGAGAAAGGAATTCTTCCAGTGGTTCGTAACTTCAACAACCCTGCGAGGTGGTAACTCATTCTCCGGGTTCATCAAGAACATCCGCCAGGAAGCCATCGACAAACTGACGGAAGAACAAAAACTTGCTTTGAAAGAAGTCCTGGAAGCTCAGCCAACTGGCGGAATTCCGCTGGTGGAAGCCGCAGCTCGACCAGTTGTCAAAGAATGGGCTGTCGATGATCTTTTGGCTGATGTTGAAGCAGGCCTGACGGGCCGAAACTTTGACAATGGCAGAAAAATGTTTCAGGTCACGGCCTGCTTCAAATGTCATCGCTTCGCGGGAGACGGAGGCATCGTAGGCCCCGAGCTGACTGCTGTCGCTCGCCGCTACAATGCTCGCACAATGCTTGAAGCCATTATTGAACCGAGCAAGGTCATTTCTGATCAATATCAGGGCAATGTCTTTGTACTCGACAGCGGTAAGCAGGTGGTTGGGCGAGTTGTCAATTTGAACAATGATACGATCATGGTTTCAGAAAATATGCTGGAACCTGGTAATCTGACCGTTATCAATCGTGAAGAGATCGAAGAAACTCTCGTCTCTAAGACTTCGATGATGCCAAACGGCCTGATTAACACGCTCAATAAAGATGAGATTCTGGATCTCATTGCCTACTTGCAGTCCGGTGGCGATCCGGATGCCCCAGTCTTTGCGGGAACCAAAAAGACCGCAGCAACCTCAACGAAATCGGAGAAAGTTATGTTTACCGAAGCGGGTCATACCGTTGACTCACTCGACATCGTCAAGAAAAGCGTTGAAAGCAAATCGGCCGTAATCCTTGATGTACGCGAACAGGCCGAGTGGGACGCTGGTCACCTGGCAGATGCTCAATTCATTCCGCTCAGCAAGCTTAAAGAAGCAGCCAATGTGGCCGATGTGCTTGCCCCGCTTCCTAAAGATCTGCCTATCTATGTCCATTGTCGATCCGGTGGACGAGTACTCATGTTTGCCGAACTCGCGCAGGGCAAGGGTTATGACATCCGACCTTTGAAGGCGGGCTACGATCGACTTGTTGAAGCCGGATTCACCAAGGCTCAGTAAGAACGGGTCTCATCGCCGTTTCACTTGCTGACACTTCGGATCACAGTGATTATTTTTTGCGGGCTACACCGGCCGCCGAACTCACTCAGTCCCGCGTGGAGCAAGGCCTTTTGACGTCACGGAGTGCAATGCAATCGAAACGTTTCGATGATTGAGTTCTCAGTTGAGAAATAAAAACCAGGCCCCGCGGTTTCGTTCACGTGAAGTGGACGGGATGTGCGGGGTTTTCCGTTTTCAAAGGTTAACCGGAAGCAGCCGTTGAACAACCCTTTACGATTGTTCGGATTAGCATGCCTGTCAAACCACCAACGGAGGTGATTCCATGTCACCCTGGTGGATTATTGCCCGTCAAGATTTTTTGTTCACAAAACATTTTTTTCCGCAAGATGCAGAAATTCAACCTAGGTTTATGTTGTCGAATGACACCAGACACTCACTAACACCATGAACGACAGCTTGAAATGGTGACTTCGACCCGTGTCGTCTTCACATGTCTCACA
>JBILXT010000457.1:0-5461 GCA_044378235.1 Planctomycetaceae bacterium | reverse complement strand
AAAGAACTCCTGTTGAAGCTCAAGCGGTCGCTCTGATTGAAGCTCCTCCAAAACATCCCAAAGCAAGACGGCATTTCGCGTCGTCAAAGCAGCGGCATGGCTCGTTCCTCGATCAAAGGCGGTTTGGTCAAGACGACCATCTTCGGTTGGCACCGCGACCTGAATTCCAGCCGCTCGTTGGATTGGAGCATCATCAAAGGCAATACCCGACTCAGGGTGAACTAGTCGTTCTCTGACTGGCAATCGACCTCCCGAAACAAAGATTTCCGGCTTGATCGTACGGCGCGGTCCCAAACCCATTGCAGAATAGTGTGCGGGAAGTTCGCGAGATGTGAAGGGGTGAACGCTACGAGGCAGAATAACTGGTGATGCGCCATCATCAGCAATTGCTCCAATAGTCAACGCATTCATTGCTTCAGCGGGAGGACGCAATCTCCGATTTCTTCCGTCATCAACATAGGCATTTAGCATCGCGTCTTGTTGCTGGCCTTCAGTCAGTCTAGGCCATGTAGCTTTCGGTACTTTGGTTGCAAGCCCTTGCTGCGGATGATTTCCCGCACTCACGACAAAAAGCAAGTTGTGCTCGCAAGACAACCAGTCGAGCATCCGTGCCCATGACGAAACAGTTCGATCAAACTGTGCATAACGATCCGCGATTGAGAAATTGATGACGCGCACAGTCGGTGCCGCTGGGGCATCTCCCGCCACCAGGTCGCGAACCGCTTCTTGAACAACATCGATCGCCAAACGGTTCGACGGCATACTCTCTGGCAAACCAGGATCAGACTCAGCCACAAGAATCGGGCGGACGACAAGAGGTCGAAGCAATGGCGGTTCATTCAGCGAAATGTCGCCGCGAATGATGACCGACGCCATCTGAGTTCCATGCTCGCGTCGAGCGGCCGCATATTCGGCTGCGGAATTGACGACGATCAGTCGATCGCGAATGAGTTGATGATTCTGGAGTGGCAGCCCATCGAGTAACGCGGCGACCGGCGGACGAGTCGGTAATGGCGATGCCGACATCGGCGCGGCGGGCGCCTCTTTATCTTGCGTCGGTCGTCTGAGTGGCGAGAGACGTTGCCCCGCCGGTCGAATGACGAAGACATCGTCCGACTTGAGCAGGGCGATGTCATCGCTCAGTTCAGTAAATGACTGAACTGCGCTCGCTGGAATCTGGATCAAGAGACCGTGGTAGCGAATGCCTGCGTGTGCAAACGACGATACGACGTGTCCACCAGCCTGAGTCACATGCTGGCGCATCCGTCGTTCCGCGGCATCGCGATCTGCTGGTTTTTCGCGAAACCAGAGTTCGAGTTCGCAAGGGGCAATTTCCCCGCGAGCCACCAGTTCTTTGGCGTACTCTTCGAGTCCCGTCCCGCGAATCCGGTCTTCCTCGCTCCAACGGCGAATCGTCTTGAGAAGCCGAAAGGCTTCCTTCCAAGGGGCAAATCCATCTGGCACCGAATCTGTCTTGTCCCACGTTTTCCAGAGAGACTCAAGCTGTGTCATCGCCTGTTGATTGCAGAACATCAGGTACGCATAGCCATTCAACTTCTTGTTCGGTTTTTCTTCATAGAAGAACTCGCCATCAGGGGCCAGTTCGTCGTCCCACTCAAATTGCCATTTCAGTTCAGGGATTTGGGCGACGGCCCGAAAGAAGTCGTTCACGGAGCCTACGGTTTCAATCACGAGAATCAACTCGGGAGCCTCATTCCCCGGATTGTCGGCAAGGACTGCTGACTTGCTTTGAAACGCTTGCTTGAGAACGGTGAACTGAGGGGCCAATCGCCGACTTTGTGAACTTCGATCCGGCGCATGGATCTTTGGTGGTGGAAATCCTTTACCACTCGGCTTGTTCAGCTTCACAGGGCTTTTCAAAAGCAACAAGGGTCTTTCGGGCATCAGTTCGCCACTTCCGAATCATGAGCTCCGTCCTTCACGGCTTGGCGGAGCTTCCATTGCTGAAGTCGAGTTTGGACAATCCGACCAATGTCGCTGTCGGGAAGTGCAAGGACATGCTGACGAAGGCCACCGGCGTATCATTTCTTCGAACGGGGGTCCGCGTTGGGGAAATCTCGGACGGGCTCTCCACCACCTACTTCGCGGGTGAAAAGTACGTTGATACTCGTGGCTACGACTCTGCCGTTGATGATGGACATGACCAGACGATGTTCAGTGGCGTCGATCTCGATAACGCTCGCTGGACAATCGAACCACCACTTCGGGATCGAAATGCCGCGATTCCGCGCCGGTTTGGAAGGCCACACTCAGGCGGCTGCTTCATGGCGATGTGTGATGGCTCCGTGGCACTCACGTCCTATTCAATCGATGCTGGCGTCTTTCGTGCTGGCGGGACGCGTTCCGGAAGTGCTGATTTTTGATTTGCTCGGCAGATGAGAGTGGATGAGAAAGAAAAGCTGCTATGCGGAAAGGAAAGTGGCCGTGAAGCTCGCAGTGCTGGCTTCATTCAGCATTCGGTTGCGATTTCGCAAAACAATGCCGACTGAAGTCGGCACTACAAACTAAATCAACAACCCACTTGACTCGGGATGACCTCACGGCCCGATACCAAAGACGACGCTCCGTTCGTAACGCTCTACGGCTTTTCTGAGTCGGCGCAGACGCAAACCATTTTTTTGCAGCCGGGACAGCCGTGACCGTATTTCAATTGAACCGCTTCAGTGAGGTTGATGCCGGCGACGTTAGCGATCGTGGCGAGCCAGGCCAGCACATCGGCAAATTCTTTCGCAATCTCTTCCTTGGGAGATTCTCGCAGTGCCGCTGCCAGTTCACCAATTTCCTCCATCAGCCACATGAAGGTCCCCTCGACGCCCCGAGCCTGATCCTTGCGAGAATACATGCGATCAATCAGCTGCTGAAGTTCGTCGAGTGTCATACGTCAAGCCTGAAGAGGGAGCCTACATCCGTTCGTTATTCCGGCAGCCTGACGCGATGTTTCGGGTCAAGGCCAGAGCAAAACGGATACTGACCGGCCATCCTGATATCGTCAAGACATGAGCATTCCTGGTACGACCTGAAACGCGTCAACGTTCCGCAGGTCTCGCAATGAATGCATCGCAAATCGAAATGGACCTCTTGATGCAAGCCGGGGAAACTGTTTCTATCGTGGCCCACAAAGCGATCGATTTCATGACGCACGGAGAAGGCCAATTACAGAATTCGTGAAGAAGGCCACACGAATCGCAACGCATTCTCCGCATTTTACCCGTAGTTAAATCCGAATTCAGCCCCTTGAGTTCATGGCTTGTGAAGGGTAGAGTTCGAGTATGAACGGCGCGACGTCTCTCTCAAACCGCCGTTCCAACTCACATCCATTCAAACTCATTGTTTTGGCGATCCGGCTCTTCTCGAAGGATCGGGGTTCGGACGCCAAACCAAAATGATCTCTTGAATGGTCCAACTGGAATCGTGCTTCAAGGAGGAAACACGCATGAACCGTATCCACCTGCGTCTATTCACGCCCACCGATGAGACGGTCACCGAAACAGAGGATGGCCCTGCAGTCCCGGTGAATGAAGCCCCGGAAGACATTATTCCATTCGAACGGGCTCGACGTTCCGTGATCTTCAGTGGCCGTTTTATGCCGGCTGTCGATCGGGCAAGGTTGATTCACCAGAATGGTACCTGCCCGGAGTGTGGTCATCAGGACATTGAACCGCTGGAACTGGCAGATTCCATGATAAGCCCTCGCAATCGGCTCCCTGTTCCTGGCACGGCCACGATCGTCGGGTTTCATTGTAACGATTGTGGAACAGAGTGGCCGGTTTACGAAATGTCCTGCCGAAAGGTCTGACCGCATTCTTTTGATCAGGTAATCTTTTCTGATTAGAAATCGTTCATTCTTGTCCCCGCAGCCGTGGAGACTCTGCCGGTTCTGCTCCGTGTATTGATTGTGGTCGGCGCAGCTGTGAAATCGAACGTCCGGGTCTCACCGGAAAAACAGTAACGCAGCGACTTCATCCGAATTAACAGGTGAGCCTTTTCGCTCGAATCGACCTGTCACGGATGACGATCGTTCATGAGCAATTTTTGCCGAATCACAATTGTGCTTTTGTTGCTGCCTGGTTGCGCGGGCGGCAGAAGCGTTCGTTTTCCATTCACAGCGAAGGCCTCCACAGAGAAGTACGCACCGACGATCCAGCCGGTCGCGGACATGGACGAGGATACTTCTACTCCTACCGCGACTTTGACTCGTGCCGAGAACGACTCAACCCCCGTTCATGAGGTTTCAGACTCCAGCGTCGTTTCTGAAAACACAGATTCGGATTCAGAGCATTCAGACGCTTCGAATGATCTCAATGCGGAGAGTGATTCGAGCACAGCAGACCCTGAAGCCAACTTGATGCTGACGTCGCTGAACTCACAGGAAGAGGCGCCAGCGGCGGGCGCGACCAATGACGAAGATGTTGCATTCGATGAAGTTCTGGCGTCGGTCTACAGCAGCTATCCGCTGCTGCAAGCCGCGCTTTACAACCGAAACATTGCACTCGGTCAGCAGGTTGGTGCGTCGGGAGCATTCGATACCAAGTTAAAAGGCGCCAGCGAGAATGGGCCGCAGGGGTTCTACGAGAACTATCGTCAGAGCCTTGGAATTGTGCAGCCAACCTATTGGGGTGGCGAAGTCTTCGCTGGCTATCGAATCGGTCGCGGAGATTTTCAACCGTGGTATCTGGAACGACAAACCAACGATGCCGGTGAATTCAAAGCGGGGGTCCAGGTTCCGCTGGCCCGCAATCGCAATATCGATGCTCGCCGTGCTGAGCTGTGGAAGTCCGGTTATGAACGCAGCATGGCTGAGCCGGATATCCAGGCACAACTGATCGGCTATGTTCAGGACGCTTCCTACGGTTACTGGGACTGGGTGGCCGCTGGAGAATACCATCAGATTGCAAAGCGAGTTTTGGTTCTTGCGGAAGAACGCACGACCCGAATCGAAGCGCAGGTGACGGCCGGGCTCGTGGATCCTCCGGAGCTGACAGACAACCTGCGACTGGTTGCGATTCGTAAAGCTAAGGCTGCTGATACTCGCCGCAAGATGGAACAAACGGCCGCCAAGCTGTCTGTGTATCTGCGAGACGGTTCAGGCAGACCAGTCGTAGCGACGGAAGAACAGTTGCCGGGATTTCCTGAACCGTCACAAGTCGATGACTTACAACTGGATCAGGATATCCAGAGGGCTCTTGCGAATCGCCCGGAGCTTCGCATGCTGGATCTTCTTCGTCAGCAGACGCAAATCGATTACAGCGAAGCGACCAACCAGCTTCAGCCGGAGCTCAATGCTGTCGTCTGGGGGTCTCAGGATATTGGTGAACCAACAAGTTCCAAGAGAGACAAATCGCCGTACGAAAGCGAAGCCTCGGTCTATCTGGATGTTCCCATGCAGCGGCGAAAAGCTCGCGGCAAGATGACGGAGCTTCAGGGCAAACTGGCTCAACTC
>JBILXT010000456.1:0-5467 GCA_044378235.1 Planctomycetaceae bacterium | reverse complement strand
TGGGACAAACATCCGCAGGGTGCCCACGGCATTCCCAAACTGGAAGATCGAAAGAAATGGCAGGAAGACAAAGATGCTGCCTCAGGTGTGTTCTACCGCATGATGGTTGAGCATGTGAAAATGGTGCTCGCAGATCCGGCTCGGGTCTGTCCGGCTTATGATCCTAAGGAGGGCTATGAAATTGCGGGGTTTGTCTGGCTTCAGGGTTTCAACGATCTTGTCGATGGCCAGACTTATCCGAATGGCAATTACGATGAATACTCGCGCCTCCTGGCACACTTCATCCGCGACGTACGCAAGGACCTGTCCGCCCCGAAGATGCCCTTCGTCATCGGCGTGCTGGGTGTCGATGGTGAGAAAAACGTCAACTTCCGCAAAGCCATGGCCGCTCCGGCTGCCATGCCCGAGTTTCAGGGCAATGTCGTTGCTGTCGATACAGCACCTTTTTGGGATCGTGATATCGAAGCCGCAGAACCCAGGCAGGGTGAGTACAACGAAATCGTCGGCACGGCTCACACATTGAAAGCAGATGGCACGCTCGATACAGAACGGAAATGGGACAGGTTCTGGAAGCCGATTGGTAAGCCACAGCCACAGGAGCGAAATTGGCGCTTCGTCACGATCGATGCCACCGAGACGAAGGACAAACTGGAAGAGTTCACGGACAGAAGATTCCGCGATATCACCCTGCCTGCCGAAATGGAAAACTGGTATCTGCCTGACTTCGATGACAGTCAATGGACAGCAGGCAAGGGTCCCATCGGCAAGGGCGTGTGGAACCACAGTGGAATTGCCCTGGACAAGTTTTCTTCAATGTGGGGCAAAGAAGAATTCCTGCTCATGCGTTCCACCTTTGAAGTAGATAGCCTCGATTACGATGCCTACCGCATCGCGATTCTCGCGAGACAAGGATTTCATGTCTATTTGAACGGCCACAAAATTCACACCTACATCTGGTGGAAGGATGAGCCGCAATACAGATCAATCGTTCTCGATCAGGAACAGACTCAGCATTTAAAGAAAGGGAAGAACGTCCTGGCGGTTTATGCCAATGACCAATACTCCCCCGACTCCCCGGAACGTTATGCCGCGCTCGATGCATGGATTGAGGGAATCACCAGGGCGGATCAGGAGAAGCTCGACCTCGCTTTGGAGGAAGTCCTTTCACCCAAAGACCGAGAAGCACTCAAAGGCGCATCCAACGGCGGTTACCACTACTTCGGCAGTGCAAAAATCTTTGCTCAGATGGGCAAAGCCTTTGCCGAAGCGAACCTCAACCTCATCAAGAAGTAGAAATATCAGAACCACTTGCCGCGACACGAAAGGCCCATGTGCCGGGAGAGCTTTTGTTTTCCTCTATGGATAAAACCTAATCGTGAAATCAAAACTTCTTCTACTTGATGGGGTCTGTATGATAGGCACGGAAATGTCATGGAGTGGTGCAGCGACTGAGCTGGTGATTACCCCGAGGGCGCTGTCAGCGATCCCACTGATCCAAAGGAGGGCTACAGCCGGATGATCCGTGGTGGCGCTTGGTTGACTCCCGCAGTGATAGGCAAAGCATGGAACCGCGCCTTTCATTTCCCTCCTGACACTCGCTCCGAATACGTCGGCTTGCACAGTCGGCCAAGGAACAGAATCGTTGACGTGTGTCGGTCTCGAATCAGAAAGAGAAATGGGTGGTCTGCCGTAAAAACGGGGATGAAGGGCCGCATTTCAGGCTCGAACTCACTGATGTTGGGGAAGTCGATAATCGTTGCCGCGGCCGCTTCGGTGCCGACTTCGTTGATGTCCAAACTGGCTTGGTGAATCACCTCGTTGATGCGAAGTCGATCCGAGAATTGATTCGAAGTGGTCATTCGATCGAACTGAGCCTCATTTTCGAAGGCTCGAGAGATCCCAAGTGATCTCAGCGCGGTTGCCAGGTTGTCGTTTGAGTCCAGTTTGAACTTTGGAATGCTCAAGTTCACCGTTCTGCGTTCCAGTTTGGTCAACCATTTCTCCAGCGATTCATGGGTCAGCATTTCTTCGAGACGTTCCAGACCGGCCGTTGCCTGAGGAAGCAGGATGATCAGTTGCAAACGCTGACCCTGGTAATCCAACGCAAGCATCTTGAATCCATCTTTGTCGGGATACAACGATGGATCATTATCCTTCTATTCCGCGTTCACTTCCTTAGGACACGGGAACAAATCACCGACCTTGGTAAATGCGGCATAGCTCGCGGTCGAATCGTTCCATTGATGCATCATCGCGACGTCGACAGAGGCTTCGTCTGCAATTCGGAATGGTCTGACTTCGGTGCTTTCTTCTCGAAAAGGCTCTGCCCAGGCACCCTTGAAATAGACGGCATTAATGATCAGGAGTCTCGTGGACTCATCAAGACTTTCAGGACCAAGGATCGTTTGGATCTGGTGATTGGTGTTTCCGTCAATCCATTGGTTGATCGATTGGCATGCATCTTCCGATTGCCTGCTCAAATCCGCATGCAGCAGAACGCTGCCGTAGTTTGATTCAATCGCGGAAAAAAAACTGCGGATCGTATGGATACGACGTGTCCATCCAGATCGAATTGGCCACTCTAAGTTCGTAAGTGGAAACAGTCTTGTTGAGAGTGTTGATCTCTTTGGCCAGTTCATGAGCTTCACGCATGGACTTATAGACGGGATCCCTGTCCAGATTGCCTTCCTCGACAGACTTCCCCAGCGAGACGGTACGTTCGTTGGCGGCTTTCAATCGTGTCCGGAGATCTGTGATCTGGGAAAGCAACTCGGCTGGCAATACGGGAACGAGAGAATCTCGAAGTTCCTTTTGACCAACATGGATCTGCTGAAACGAATCCCTGGGAATCCGCAAGGCATTGATCATCTCGTCACGAGTTTCGTCGACCGCACCCTCAGTCGCGACCGTCAGCGATGTTGCGATCGAGTAGGGAGACAGGAAGACGTTAGTCCCAGCCGACTCTTTGGCAACTTGCCGATAGAGATCCACAGCGAACTGCCCGTTTGCAGAGGCCGCCATTCGTCCAGCGGCCGTGATGACGGTAGTCGCATTCTCTTGCTGCGATTGCAGAAGGAAGAAAAGGCATGGACCGACGATCAGAGAGAGTCCAAGTCCCGCAGCCATCCAACAGCCAAATGTCGTCGTCCGGGGATGATCTGGCTCTGTTTCCATGGGCACCTTCTCCTCGCAGGCTGGGAAATGCGACAACAACGAGCAAGAGCCTTGTACCCTTCAAATTCGTCTAACGGTATCTCTCGAATTGTCTGCCGATGACGATGCTGAAAGAGCGGCCGAAGAGCGGTTACTGGAAGAAGTGGCCGAGACTTCGCGCTGAACAGCGGAGCGTATTGGATACGTAGCCAACGCCACACCCCTACAGCTATCAACCGTCCGGCGGGTGCGATGAGTTTACCAAGGGCGGCAGAGTTGTCATCCGGTATCTGGAAGTGGGCGGTGATACGATCGTGACGATGGAGCCAGATGCAGTGAGGGACGAACGAATTCACGAAGGCGGCTCGGTGTCATTGGGCGGTCAAAACCGGCCACGCATGTGCGAGTTAAGACCGGCTATTGAGGGAACTGGTTATGTTGAAACAAATTTTCAACGGTGTTGCGCAGCAATTCCTTCGCCAGTGCCAGGAACACGACAGGGGGCGGATCGGGCGACTTACGTTGCTCCGCTCGCCGCGAGCAATTCCACCCCGGCAAGCGGCAGGACGTAAGTCCTCCGATGCGCGAACCTCTGCAGTTGCTGTCGGACTCGATGCAGAATTCCCCCCGACAGAGCGGCGAATCAATCTAGTTTGGATGGCCCCGGTGCTTGCATCCGGTGCTTGCACGACTTGATTCAGCGAATCGGCCTGCCGGGTTCCTGGATTTTCTTCCAAACTGGAGACTCTTCCGGGAAGATAAAGTGCAGAGTTTCTGGTTCGAACATTGAGGCATAGAACTCAGGAAGTGGCGTATTCCACGACGAGCAAAGGATCGGCGTGTCCTTTCCAGATATCTTGTGAGCGGCCTCTTCGACGGATACTCGTTTTCCCTTAATTGTGAATATGCTGACATCCTTCAATGACGTTTTCGTCACGCTACGAGTGTTGTAAGATTCTCCATTAAATCCTATGTAAATCGTTCTGAAGTTGACCAGCAAAAGATTCTCACCATCGATGGCCGAAGCAACTACGATCTGCGGAGGATCATGAGCCGGTGCGGTTTCGACGGGCCTGGGGTCTGCTGCCGGACCTGAAACGATTACAGGCTCTTCGGCGAAAAGCGATATCAGAGCAATAAGAGGCAAAGCGGTAATGCAGACTGAGGCTTTAAATAACTTCCACATGATGAGTGCTCCATTTGCCGAACGACCAGGTAACCGGGCCGCGGCGAACCAACTTTCCATTTGAAACCGTGCGGCCCGCGGCTCCGGTTGGACCGATTGTTATGCTGCCGCTCGCTGAGTTCCTCGAGGTCGCGACGCGTCTTGTTTATTCCAGAACTATCGGAAACGACTGACTTTTCTCATGGTATCGTGCAAGATTTGCGTTACGTACACAACTTAGCACCCATTCTTCAATAGTTGTACGCCGCGCCCTCAAAGGGGTGAAGATCGAAGTTGGCAAGATCCGCGTCGCCAAATCGAATCATGCAATCTGGTTTGGATGGCCCCGGTGCTTGTATTTTCTGATAGCAAAACTGATTGGGACAATCATTGCTGCAACTGTCATCCTTCTGATCCATTGGAGCAATCGGCGTTTGGCACTTGTGGTCGCTGGTGCGGTCGCATGTTCCCAGATCCTGCTGCTGATCTATTTGTCGACGGAGTAGGGAAGTCTTCTGGATAACTGCGTCAACGAAGGCGCTATGGCAGGTTGGTTTATCAATATGGCAGTGTTCTCGTGCTTGAGCGGGAATGGAACGCACCGCGGCTCCGTGTGCAACGGACTGCTATCAGAGACTCTGCTCATCATGGCCACTCAGCCCGAAGACCACAAATAAACGTCTCGAAATCCCTCGCGAGCGGCGACTAAAAGGGGTCAGGACTCATTGAATTGAGACCTTCCCCCTTTTCTCCGGCCCAGGATTTATTCGGAGAGCTTCACTTCAGCCAGGGCCTTTCCCGTCTGTTGAAACACGATCACAGTGTCGGAGTCGCGGAGTTGGCGACCGAGGCAATTAACGGCTTCCAGATACCGTTTTGCGGTTTCCGTGTCGCCTTTTTGCCTGGCGTCATTCGCTCGATCCATCACTGTCCTTGTGAATCCCTTGATCTCGCCGACGCGATCAATGAATTGTTGCTGAAAGCGGGACTTCTCGGCAGGATCCAGGTTCGCAAAAGAAGCCTCCGACATTCGGATATCTTCGAGGGAGGTGGATTCAATCCAGTTGTCCGGAGCACTGGAGACAAATCGTTGGATTGCGGTATCGATGTCACCAGTCTTTGCTCGTAGAAGTACATCTGCAAGAGCGT
>JBILXT010000455.1:0-5470 GCA_044378235.1 Planctomycetaceae bacterium | reverse complement strand
ATCGTCGCCGGACCGAGTAAGACTCTCAAGACGACATTCCTGATTGAACTGGCTGTTTCCATCGCTTCCGAATTGGATCTGCTCGGCAAATATCGCACATGGAAGCAGCGGGTTGCGTTTGTCTCTGCTGAATCAGGTGAAGAGACGTTGCAGGAGACGGCGGTAAGAGTATGCAACTCGAAGGGTATCGAGTTTGCGGATCTATCCGACAGCCTGTTCTGGGCGTTCCGTCCGCCTCAGATCAATGAACCAGACCATATCGCTTCTCTGAAAGACTTCATCCAGAAGAATCAGATCACTATTTTGATTATCGACCCCGCGTATCTGAGCATGGGGATCGGTGACGACGCGAAGAATCAATTCGTGGTTGGTGCTGTACTTCAGAACCTTACGACCCTGCAGGCCGAAACAGGATGCACGCCGATTCTGGCGGCTCATACGAACAAGAACATTGAAACTGGGATTGAGCTTGAATTGTCGCACATCGCCTATGCTGGTTTCGGCCAGTGGGTGAGGCAGTGGATTCTGATCAATCGTCGCGAAGTCTATGACCGCACTCAGCCGGGCTTGCACAAACTGTTCGTGAGTTTCGGTGGATCTGCGGGCCATGCTGGTTCACTGGCACTCGACATTGAAGAGGGCGACATTCGAGACGGGCGGAAATGGGAATACGTCGTGCAATCGGCAGCAGACGCCTTTACAGCGGCGGATGATGCCAGACGCGAAGCAAAGGTCCAACGTGACCGAGAAAAGCAGCAGGCAGCCTACGAGGAACGCCGGGGCCGAATCCTTTCGACGATGAGGCGATTCCCCGACGGCGAAACAGAGTCGGAAATCCGTCTTGCAACAGGCATCAGCGGCACACAGTTCAAGCCTGTCTGGTTAGACCTGATTGCAGAACAAACGATTGGACCATGCGGCAACATTAAGAAGACCAATGGCAAGGAATACCAAGCCTTCAAGATCATAAACGTGAGGGATGAAGGAATCGGACACAATTGAGAATCACTCGGACTGTCCGAGTCGTCCAAGTCCTCAGAGGACACACTCGGACAGGGACTACTAGATGTAGTCCTGATCCGAGTGCTGTGAGCGTGTCTTGTTGCGATTGTCCCGTTCCTTTTTTTGTCCGAGTGAGACACACATGGCAGCAACAAAAGACCCATCGCCCGAACAGATCCGCCTTGCTTGTCTTGAGATTCAACGTGGCTGGAGTGAACGCGAACGCATGACGCGGCTGAGAGTGGATCTCAGGCCAACGTACACGCGATGCGATGGCGTGACTGAGGAAATGAGCAGCAGTGTTTACGACGGCCATCATGAGCGACGTGCGGAACTGCAGGCGATGGCAGGGGGCTGAAATATATCGAGCGGGTCCCTTTTCGAATCGGTTTTTCCCCCCTCGATGGAATAAGCCCCGGATTCACGACAGAAAGTACTTCCGTTCGGTTTTCCAAAATCTCAGAGCAGGCGTTCAGCGATGCGGATTCCAGAAACTTGCGAGCGATGTAGCGGTCCTGCGATCACATATTGCACGGTGCGGGGCTCGATGTTCACGACCCGCTATCGACGCTGCAGGATCTGCGGAGCGACATCGAAAAGCGTTTCCGTGAATCCGCTTTTGTTTAGTAGCAACATCGACCACAACGAAGCGGCATCAACGACAATGGCGTCAACGAATTCCAGCACTCTCATGAAAGGTTGATCAATGGCACTGGCTGAACTTGTCCAGAAAATGAAATCGAAAAAACAGGCTGTACATCGCTCTGCATTAGGGCACTACCACCTCGAAGCGGTCAAACCACTGGCATTGGGGAAAGAGATCGACGCTGACGAAGTTGAACTTATCCTTGCTGCTGCAGGCAAAAGCGAAGACGACTTGTCCCGCGACGTGAACCTACAGCAGCAGCGAAACGTCTGGCACTCTCAGTTGATGCAGAACAAACAAGCGGTTCAGGATCGGTATCAGGCGGAACGCGACCTACAGGCGGCACAGGCGGCACTGCAGGCGGCTTTCGACAAACTACAGCCAGCGGTTGAACTGGCACAGGCCAGGCTACACGACGCGAACTACAGGCATTCCACAACGCTGAACGCAGAAGCCTGGTTGGCTGGAAATCTTCTGGACGTGGAATTGCTGCAGAGGGAAGCAGCACTGAATGACAGATTGCGAGAGATCAATCAGGAGCTTTCACCATTGCTGGCTGATCGTGAGCACAAGCGATCAAGTTTGATGAACGCTGAATTGTGCCTGCGACAGATTACAGGCCGAAGTGATGACGCGTGGCCAACACTTGGAACGATCAATTCCCTGTTCTGGCGAAACAAAGACACTATTCCAGCACAGGAACGCGTTGACGATGTTCGCAGCCAGTTGAGTCAGTTGGAGCAGGCAATTCGTCCGCGACAGCAAGAGCAGCAACGACTGCAGGCCGAACTGAATTCAATTCATCTGGAAAAACTGAAGCCGTGAAAGGGTTCTCAATGTCATCGAAATCAAAACAGCGATACCAGGCCCGGGCCACCACTTGCCGACCGAAGCACGATGCACGACAGCAGGTGCAACACTCGAAGGGCAGGCCATGCAAAGCAAAGCGATGATCTGGCGACAAGCAACATTGATTCGCAGCCAGACCCTCGACCTGACACCAATGGTTCCGCCGGAGCTGCTTCTGTATCAGGGCAGTATCGTCTTTCGAACGGCAGGCAGGATTCCAGTTTTGGAACCTGACTACTTTGGCAAAATCTCTGTGAGATCCATTGTCGGCAGTTTACGGAATCTTCGTCTGGAACATCTGCGGTTGACGGGTGTTTTACGCTGGGCTTCTGACGATGACGCCAAGAGTATTCAACGTGCCTTCGAAGCTGGGGATCTGGTTCCGCGACTGGAGTACTTCGTTTTGGAACAGATGGATTCTGGACGGGCGGGACTTATGCTCGCAACGAAATGGCAGCCAGTGTCGATCCAGTTGCGACGAAAGGACGGCATCGCATGACCGAAGAAACGTCCGATTCTGGCAGGTTTACCGAGTTGCTCGCTATGCACGTCGCCAGTGGCTCGACGATTCGTGCGGCGGCGGAATCATGCGGATGCAGTGAACGCCAGGGCTATCGCATTGCGGCGACTGCAGAATTCAAATCTCGTGTCTCTGAGATCCGTTCCGAGATGACGAACGCGGCGGTTGGCGAATTATCAGCAGCGGCATCTGTAGCAGTGGCTACCATCCGCGAATTGCTGAATGCGGAGAATGAACCATCTGTTCGCCTGAACGCGGCTAAAGCGATCCTGACGCAATTGGGGCCAATGACTGAACTTGGCGAACTTCGGCAACGCCTCGAAGCACTGGAAGCGAAGTCATGAGTTTACGACGCCGATTGTTCAGCCTGGAATGCAGGCCATTCTTGCGCCCGTTGAAAAAAGAAGATCCGCGATTGGTACGCCAGGGGCAGAAGTTGCTCGCACTGCCATTGCCTGAGGATGCGACTGCTGCAGAACGGGCTGAAGCACTTCGATTGATGAAGGCGGCACAGAAGCTGCCGATTGATGATCACAGTGGCTGGATGGCTGTTCGTGATTACGCGGTTGAGTGTCATCGGAAGCACGGCAGCGTTCCGTTTTATGGGTGGCCAGATTAAGGCAGGACTGAGCAGTTGATTGAGATCGTTGACCCGCGCCATTGTGATGATGGCAGCGGGTTTTTTGTTGGTCCGTCGCCACTTGTCGCCACTTCGGGCCAAAATGGCATTCAAAACGTGCAATCCAATGATGTAGATTGCAATGGTTGGAAATGCCGAATACACTCACAAAGAGGTCTCAATGTTGTTCTTCGCGGCTGTGGTGTAGTGGTAGCACGACAGCTTCCCAAGCTTTAAGTGAGGGTTCGATTCCCTTCAGCCGCTTTTGTTTTTGACTGATTTCATGCCTCCAGCACGTCGTTCAGACAGAAATCCTGGGTAGTGGACGAGGGAACGAGTCGTGTGGCTATGGTTCTCCAATGCGGATTCCGGCCTTGTCCACGACAATGATCCCCAAATCGCATCCGAACAAAGCTTAGCCTTGCAGCCGCTTCATTTTGGCCTTGATGTCTTCTACGGATGCACGCAGCCGATCAACCGCCGCCTCGGTTGGAATTCCATCGTTGTCGCATGGGACATCTTTGGCCGTCGTTTCAAAAGTCTCACCATCGAAATGAACGGAGATCAGATAGTCGGCAACCCATTCCTTCGAAGTCGATTCTACCGATCGAACTTCGCCCGATTTCTTGACGGTCACTTCGCTTTTATTCAGTAGCCAGCCCGTTCCATCATGCAGGAAGACGATAACCTGATTGACAGCGGATGGAATCCCAAGCCACGGTGCAGAGGCGGGCGGAACGCTGTTGGATGCGGGAGTTGTCGGTGCACCACATCCCGCGGACAATGCAAAAACACTAAAGGAAAATATGAGTCGGCTTAAATGGGGTCGAGTCATTGAAAGCACCGTCGAGTTATTTGTGAGCTTTGTCCGGCGATGAACTTATATCGATCCATGCGACGGCTGATTAGGCGAGAGACATACTTCGAGTTGCAATTCTCCGCTCGTAAATTGTCGATCGGAGAGTTTACCGCAGGCGGTGCTCACTCATCACGTAAACAAGATTCTTTCTGTCATGAGCAATCAATCACGAACACTCGGCGGCCACAAGCAGTCTACCAATGGCAATAGCGACTGTCACCCGCAACTCAGGCCCTGGCAGTCGTTCGATTCTGTCCAGACGACAAGCAGGAGATGCTCTACTTTTATTGTGTGATGACAACCGTCTTGCATCCTTCACATCTGTGGGCCGTCGTAGAACAACCTGAACCAAGGATTTTTTCTCTATCCGATCGAGTTGTGCCACTCCACCATAAGTGCTGGTGGGACACGCCAAAAAACAAGAAGCCCAGGAAAGTGCCTTGCACTGACATGCTTCCAGAAGTCATACCCTGGTGGCATTTAGGACATTGCATTTGACTTTGACTCCATGATTGGCCTAACGGCAACCTCAAGCCGACGATTGCCAGAACATACTGATTCCAACGCCCGCACGGCCAGCCGCTCAGGTTGACGTCCGAACTAGCTGATGCTCTGTTTAGTTTTCAGGGACACGACACGATCTTCGACGTCTTCCTTCGACTTCCAATTTGATCGACCTTCTTCTTTCTCCAGTGATGCCAGTATCTCAAGCACCGCGGGGTCGTAGACAGTTTTTGCCCGCCAATTGGTCACCCAGTCAGAACTGATGATCATTGTCACGAAACGGTGAGATCCACGATGCCGACCAATGACGATGATTTGATCGTAGCCATCCCCCCACTGAGCAGGAAGGCAAAACACCTTCGCCCCAGCTGCGAAGTGCTTCGTTCCCCGGTGTATTTCCTTACCACCAACGCCAGATTTTCTCTCGGCAACGATGTTGCCAACAAGACACCATTGTGTTTTCTCGGAGTC
>JBILXT010000103.1:0-19624 GCA_044378235.1 Planctomycetaceae bacterium | reverse complement strand
CCCCGCGTCTTGTGGTCGCCGAACCGGGCGAGGCCGCCTCCGTTCGCTTCAGTCGCTGCGCTCCTTACGCTCTCTCCGGCGGCCTCGCCCGGTCCTTACCCTGTTTACGTCTCATTTCGTCCCCTCTGAACCTGTTACCCATGTTCCCGAACGACTGTTACCCTTGTCCCCGGCCTAAACAGCGGAGCGAGATGGCTACATTAGTCGGCACATGATCGACCAGCAGATTGTCCCAGCCGTCTTCATCCAGCAAAAACCACTGATCGACCGTTAAGCCGTTCCAGTTCAAAGCCGTCGTGGCGGGACGATACACGTCGTTGGTGAGCTGTCCGGTGAAGTCATAGTTCCAGTTGGAGACATCGACGCCGTTATCCCAAACACTTGTGCGATCACCGACGCCATCGAATTGATAGTTGTAGTACGACAGCGTCGTGTTCGAGCTGTTGACGTTGACCACACCCTTCTTCTGGTTGGCCGCATCGTACGTGAAACTGGATTTCGTGCCGTTGGAGAGTTTTGATTCGTAGGGGAGCTCCGGGGCCATCCATTCATGATTGACCACCGAAAGTCTGGCTGCTATTCTTTCTGCTGTCAAGATCATGGCTTTTAACTTGGTTGCTGAGGATTTGGCTCATGGCGCGGGTGAATCGTCGCGAGGTGTTGGCAGATGGGGAGATTCAGGTTGTGCATTGCGTCAATCGATGCGTGAGGCGTGGTTTTCTCTGCGGGGTCGATGAGCTCACGGGAAAAAATTACGAGCACCGGCGGCAGTGGATGCGGAATCGGCTGGAGTTTCTTGCAGGGATCTTCGCCGTCGACGTTCTCAGCTTCTCGGTCATGTCGAATCATCTTCACGCGATCTTGAGAAGTCGGCCGGATGTGGTGAAGGAATGGTCGGACGAAGAGGTGGCTCGCCGGTGGTGGAATCTGTTTCCTCAACGGCGAAACAAGGATGGTTCCCCCGCGGAGCCTGCTGAGGCGGAACTCAATCACCTGATGGCTGATGGAAAAATCCTCGCCGAACTGCGGGCTCGTTTGTCCAGCATTTCGTGGTTCATGCGATGTACGTCGGAAGTGATTGCTCGGATGGCGAATGCTGAGGATGAATGCACCGGCCGGTTTTGGGAAGGTCGCTTCAAGGCCACCGTGCTTACCGATGAATCAGCGATCGCGGCGTGCATGGCGTATGTGGATCTGAACCCGATTCGAGCGCGCCTTGCAGCAACGCTGGAGAAGAGCGACTTTACGAGTGCTCAGGAGCGTATTGCTGACCTGAAGTCTGCAGAAGAAGTGTCAACGGCTGATTCAAAAGACGTGAGAATTGAGCATGGCCAGAAAGCGGGCTGGCTGGCTCCTGTGGAGCTGGAACCGAAGCGGAAGAAAGTTCGCGAGAAGTGTTCCAGCCGCCGAGCTTCGAACAAGGGCTGTGTGTTCATGACGTTGCCCGAGTACCTGCAACTGCTCGACTGGACCGGCCGCCAGTTAAAGCCAGGCAAACGCGGAGCGATTCCCAGGAACGCTCCACCAATTCTGGACAGGCTGAACCTGTCGGCCGAACTGTGGCTGCATTCCGTTGAGCACTTCGGCAAGCGCCGCGCCGCCAACCGCGTGACACCAGCATCCAGATTCAACGCCACAGCAATACCGGCCGACTCGGCTCTTGCTGCTCGGTAGCGGTGGAAAGAAGTGGATCACGAGAAAGTCTAGACTTGCTGCGATCTGTGTTTTTTGGTTTGGATGGCTCCGTTTGTAGACTCGTTCGTATCCTCGCCCCGTTCGTATCCTCTGGGGCAATTCCTATGGTGTTGAAATCATGCCGAGCGGTCACTATCGAGTCTCCACGCCCGGAAGCGACGGGGTCTGCGATGCTCCAGGTAAAGCAGCCTCGGACGACATTCATTCAGAGATGAAATCGGCACCAACGGAAGTGTTTAAACGTCAGCGGCGAAGGCAATGGATCATTGCCTTCGCCGCGTAGGGACTTTGCAGTGCTGGACTCTTTCTGGTGTTTCACCGCCGAGTACTATGAAAGCCCATAAAACTTCCGAGCATTCTCGTGAAGCAGTTTCTTCTGATCTGCAACGGGACGGCTGGAGATAATCTGTTTCAGTGTAGTGACCCAATCTTTGTATGATCCACCAAGCAGACAGACCGGCCAGTCGCCGCCAAAGACGACTCGATCGGGACGGAAGCTGTCGAGACAGTGATTGACAATCGGAGCTAACGCATCAACGTAAGGCACGCCTTTGGGGGCTCGAGCGATAATGCCGCTGATCTTGCAGATAACATTTTCCTGATCGGCCAGAGCTTTGATATCGTCACGCCATTTCTGAGGATCGTGTCCCTGCGGATCCGTTGGGGCCGCATTCTTCAGAAAGACGGCTGGATCAGCGTTGCCGCAATGGTCCACAATGAAGCGTGTTCCGGGACATTTCTTCGCGAGAGCCAGACCGTCGGAGAGTTCTCCCGGACGCATGCAAAGGTCGAAGCTGAGTCCCAGCTCTCCCAACAGTTTGACTGATGCGACGAACTGTGGCTTCAAGCACATAGCTTTCTCAGCCGTTTCCGCATGCAACACCTGACGTACGCCCTTAATCTCCTTTTCTTTGGCGTAGCGACGAATGTACGGTGCAAACGATTCCTCGCCGGGGCGACCGGAAATCACGGCTGCGACCGTGGGGCCCTTTTTGCTGCGACAGATCTCGATCAGTGTGTCGGCTTCTTTGACCTGATCTTCAGGAGCGACGTCTACTTCCATGTACACAGCCTGCACGACATTCAGGCCTTCCGTCGCCTTTGCGAATTCGGCAAGTCCGTAGGTCTGGCTAAGAATTTTTGGAGCACCTGACAGCCATGGCGGCTGAACCTGAGACAAGTCCCAAAGATGCTGATGAGTATCCACGATCGGGATATCTTCCGTCGCGTTGCTCGCGGCAGCGATGATCGATTCGTGGAGGGCGACGGCAGCGGCTGCTGCGGCTGATGTCGAAAGAAACTGGCGACGAGTACTCATGATTGTGCTCCGCAAAGGAAGAACGGGCGTGGAAGCAATTGGTGGGGCCACATCGGGCTTTTTGTCGGCCCAAGTGCTTTGTCTCAACTAAGAAGTTGGATTTGCGTTATCAGCCGGAACGCGCTAGCGTCCGGTTCTGAACCGTGGGCTATCGCCCAGCGGCTAATATTGGCGACCCCAATTTCAAGCGTTGACAAAGCATTAGTGAACAGGCATCACAACGGATGATCATCGCCGAGTCAAATGAGCCGACCACTCCGAGATCCGGAGAGTCGAAAAGCATCACTCATCCCTTGTTTTCAGACAGGAATCGTCCGCGACTGAACAGCCATAAAATCCCCCCCAGCAGCAATGTGATTCCTGTCGCCTTCAAATCAGCGGGCTCGTTCTTTGCCATCAGTCCAGCGATTAGAAATGTTGCGGCGACGTAAGTGATCGCACAGATTTTGACAAGCAACGAAGGAGCGGAAGTAGTCGACTCGGAACCCCGTGCAGGCAAAAGCACTGTAAACACCGCAACCGCCGATGAGATCGCCAGGGTTGTGCTGAGATATCCCAGAAGCTCCGACAGATTACTCACCATGACCAGACTGGCTGCAATCACGGTCTGCAACAGAACGGTTCGACTGATTGAGTTCGGGCCGGTTCGAAACATCGCCGGGAACACGCCATCATCGGCCATTCTCGAAAACACTCGCGGCCCCGTCATGATCATTCCAGCCACAGACGACAACGTCCCCAGTCCGATTGCGCAGCGGATCAGCAGTTCCATCGATTCACCGCCAACAGCCTTCGCAGCAATCGCGGCAATCTCCGGCTTTCCGGCCAGTTCGGATGCAGGCACGGCGGAAACAAAAACGGCATTGAGCGAAAGATATAGAACCGTAACCAGAATTGTCCCAAGCCACAGAGAACGTGGGACTGTGACTTCCGGATTCTTTACTTCGGACGCGATGTAAACCGCGGCATTGAAACCGGCGTAGCTCAGAGAAATCCACATGACCGATCCGGCCATGGCCGTGAACGTCGCCATTGACCATGCCGGTGGCAGATTGTCTTCGAGCGGTGCCCAATACCATTCCCGCGACGAAATCTGCGAGGCAGCGGCGATCAGAAACGCGGTCAGAGCGACGAGTTTGATGCCGACGACGGTGTTTTGAATGGCAGCAAAAAGCCTGACCAGAAACGCATGCCCGAATCCGAAAAGCAGAATAGAAGCGACGGCAACGCTGTTCGGAACAAACCATGCGGGGCGAATGGATTCGGGTACCGCATAGGCTTCAAATGTGATGGCGGCCATGGCGATCGCCCCGCTGAATCCAGCGGTCAGCGAGATCCAGCCGGCCAGAAATCCGGCGAACGGATGCAACTGACGGCTGAGATAAAGATATTCGCCGCCCGAGACTGGCAACCGACGGGCCAGTTCTCCGTAGGCGATTGCTCCACAGATGGCGACGACACCGCCGATGCACCAGGCCACTAAAACTCGCTCGGCAGACCCGAGCGCGGCGATGGAGAATCCGGAGGTCGTAAACACACCGGATCCAATCATGCTGGCAATGACGACGCAGGTCAGAGTCGTCAGCCCGAAGCGAGCATCCGGTTTCATTGATCAAAGCCCGTTTCGGAAAAGCAATCTTTTCGCATCGTGGGAAAGACATTCCTGTTCGAGTTTAAGATGGAACAGGAATGTTGGCTCAGCGTTTGTTACGTCTCAACTATTCAGCTTTCGGTGTGTCTGCGGCTGGAGCCGCATCAGCCTTTGGAGCATCAGCAGCTGGAGCCTCAGCTGGGGCTGCTTCCGTTTTCGGAGCATCAGCGGAAGGAGCCTCTGACTTCTCCGCTGCTGGCTTGTGATCATCATCTTTATGTTCAGCCTTGGCTTCGCCTTCGCCATGAGCATGCTCATCGTGAGCGTGGTCACCTTCTGCATGTCCGTGATCATCATGAGCATGCTCGTCATGGCTATGAGCATGGAATTCCCCGACGAGTTCCTTGCCGTCAACGGTGACGTGAAAATGTCCGTCCAGTTGCTCTTCAGACTTGATGGCTTCCGGCAGCTGGCTACCTGCGATCACGAATCGTGAGGCTGTGGCTTCGGTTTCACCTTCCAGTGGAGAGGCCTTGGCTTCCAGGACGACTTCGGCTCCATCTTTCTCGATTTCAAAAGCCAATCCGGTAGCCGGCTTGCCGACACCGATTTCGCTGCCATAGAAGTACAGCGTGATGTCGCGAGTCGCCTTGTCAAACACCATTTCCGCATGATGGCCGTGAGTATCATCAAGTTCGAGGACGTGACCGCCGTATTTTCCGGCATGACCGCCATGATCGTGTCCGTGATCATGATCATGGTCATGTCCGTGATCGTGGCCTTCGCTCAAAGGAGCCTTGCTGTAGTCCTGGTAACTGCCCTCATCACATCCCGCAGCGAAAAACGCGGCCAGGGCAAGTCCGGAGAGAGTCGTTGGAAATCGCATTTCACTGGGTTCCGAAAAAGACATTGAATAGAAAAACCAGCACCGTATCAGGGGAAAACTGGTACCCCGAAATTACGTACGCGCCAAGGTTCTTGATGGAGCGAGCTGCGGGATTTTACCCTGATCGGACCGAATTGACAGCAAACATCCGCAAGTCCCGGGCGGCGACTGCGATAACTTGAGTCGAATTCCCTGTTTTCCATGAGAATTGGTGCGCGCATGGTTCAAAGCGTCGTAGATCTGTTTAATCAGCTGGCTCGCAATGAATTTGGCTTCTTTGCCCGGCTGAAATCTGTCACCGAACTGATGACGACCCAGGTTCCCGTGGTCAGTTCCGAGGTCAGCCTGGGTGACATCGTCGGCCGCAAAGATCCCTCGTCGCTGACTTCGCTGGCCGTGATCGACTCCGCAAAAGGCGACCTGATCGGACTGCTGAAACACTCCACAATTCTTCGCTGCCTGCCGCGCTACTTGAACACACTCAAAGAAAGCGATCGCGACCGCAGCATTTTGACAACTAATGTCTGCGATCTGGTTTCGCGTCAGTCACCCAGCCTGAGTCCCTCGGCGACACTCCTGGAAGCCCTCGAGATTCTGGTGCGACAGGATTGTGAGCAGATCTTAATCTATGACGATCCGCATCAGCTCAAAGGGATGATCACGCCGGGCAGCTTTGCTCGGGCGATGCTGCTCTACTACAGCGTCTTCCAGCAATTGCAGCCACTGCAGCGACTACGCCTGGTGGATCTGGACAGCGAGTTATCGCTCGATGAGATCTTCTGCCGCGGTGCTCAAACAGCTCGGGATGTCATGAGTACTCCGGTCGCGATTGCCAGCCGCGAACCCGTGGCCACAGCGATCACAATGATGCGTGATAATCGTGTCCGATTCCTGTTGGTACAGGATGACAACAACCAGATCGTGGGAGTCGTCAGCCAGAATGATATCCTGTTCGCTCTGCAGCCTCCGGCTCGTCCCTCGCTGCTGGATCATAAGTGTGCACTGCCGGCGATGGTTGATCTGCTGGCCAGTGGTCAGGAGGCAACTCTGTCGGAGCCGATTACAAGCATTGCGAAGAGCCGGCTGATTACGGTTTCGCCGACCTCTCGACTCTCTGAAACGCTTAGCCGTTTGATTGAAACAGAACGGGATGTGGTCGTTGTGCAGGACGAGAAACAGTTGTTGGGCACGGTCTCGCTCTCGGACGTCGTCCGAGTGTTCAGAACCTTGATGCGATTGCAGTTGATCAAGGCGAACTGATAACCGTTTACGGCGATTCTGTGTCCAGGCGATCTCTACATCAGGATCGCCATAAACGCGTCAGGAGGGCTGAAGTTTGTGGAAAACTCCAGCCCTCGAACTTACGCCAGCGGATCAACGCCATGTTGAGCAGGGACTCGATCGGGACTTCTATTCCGAATGATACTGAGCCCTTTACTTTGTTTCACCAGGCAAGGACCCTTTGTACTTCCCGCCACTCTTCTTCATGCTCTCGTCCATTTGCTTCTTGATTTCCTCCGGTGATTGTGGGGACGGGCCTCCCCCTCCTGGTGGGATTTCATCAACTGCCCCGCCACATCCAGCGGAAAAGCAAAGACACAGAACTGCTAATCCAACGAAAGATGATTTCATATCAAGCATCCTATTCAGACTTTGTCAAAAAAATCAGTTAACACGTCACGAACAACTGAATGCGAGTCTCAGCAAACCGCCCCTTATGGCCTCGCTCCTAAACACAATGCTATTGTTCTTAATCAGAGCAATGGGACAGGATGGAAAAGCTCGGTACCGCAGTATAACTTTCAACGTGCAGACAACAATCGTTCAAGTTCGGTTTGCCAACAGGTTGATTCTCGTGCCCGATTCAGACTACGGTAGAATTCAACCATCAACTTCAGGGTGCCCGGATCCTTAAGATCAACCAGAGCGAGCCGCAGCTTGTTATGAATTTCAGTTTCCATTAACTGCTCGATGCGTTTGGATTCCTGACGGCCCTTTTCCGCTTCTTCCCGATCACCCAGACGAGCTAAACATTGAGCACGGCGGTGCATCAAGGTCCACTCTGCCGGACCGGGCCATATTTTGAGGGCTTGGTCATAGGCTTCGACAGCGGCTTTGTCGTTCCTTTCAGCGATCTCCGCAATCCGCCCGGCAGTTCGCCAGAAAATGTGTTCATCCCTGGATGTCCTCCATTTTGCAAAAAACGATTTCGCCTCTTCCAGTCTCCCCAGCTCAATCATTGCTTCGATCAATGTAAACAGAAAAAAATGATTCTGAATCGCCGATTCGATGTTCTTAACCCCCAGCAGAAGTTCAACAGCCGCGTCGCGTTCTCGGCTATCCAGCAACGCCCTTGCATTTGCCGCTACGACGACAGCCGAATCGCTTTCATTTTTCATGAATGCGGAAAGTCGGTTTCGGGAGGCGAAATCATTTGCCATTTCGCCCGCCTGAAGAAACCCCATTCTTCTGTCCAGTTCAGCCGTTGCGGCTCCTGGGCTGAATTGGCTCGTGTACCATTCACGGAGGCGTTCAGCTTTCGCAGATTCCTCAGTCAATCGGTAGACGTTCCAAAAATGTTCCTCAGCATGCTGAAAGCGTTCCGTTAAATCGAACAGTTTCCACAGCAGAAAGTGGGAGTCGAGCAGTTGAGCATTCAAGCGGACAGACTTCAGTAACAGTTCTTCTGCAATGGCCGGCCTTTGCAGAATGAACAACGCAAGTCGGCCCTGTCGCATCCTCGCCTCGGCCGCGAGCGGTGAAGAGTCAGGGATTCCCTGAAGCAGGTCCATGGCAATCTCCGCAGCGTCCTGAGGTTGCCGACGATCCCCTTTCACAATAGCCTCAGCCAGCAAAAGGCGAGCTTCCGCGTGAGAATGATGCCATCGAATAAACCGCTGAAACTCGGCTTCCGCTTCGACATTGCGCATTTGCCGAAGAAAACGTTTTCCACGTTGCAGCGATTGGCTTGCGTTATAATAGGAAACGCCCAACCAAACAAAGAGCCCCGTTAAGACAAGCAATGCAATGCCGGCGAGGAGCCGTCGAGGACGTGGTGGATGGTCCGTTGATTTCAAAGTAATCCTCAGATCGTCGCTCATTTTACGCTCTCAGATGGCGAGCGGCGTTCTGTGATTTGCCAGCCGCGGTTGACCGGCAGTGCGTCATAGAGTTCAGATTGTCCCGAGGGCCATTCCACAAGCAGTCTGACTACTGAAGAGCTGTCCTGGACTGCGAAGTGCAGACGATCATCGGACGACGACAGGTAGCTTCCGCCCGCTCCAAAGACCTGCATTACGTGATGGTCTCCATCTGTCATTGTCACCCTCGCACAGTGGCACGGCGTGCGATTCCGACAGGCGAGTTGTACCGTAATAAAGTTCTTTCCTGTGGTGGTGTCGTTCCGCAGCAAAGCAACGGGTCGGTCAATATGGGAGACGCAGATATCAAGATCTCCATCATTATCAAAATCAGCCCCCGCGGCTCCACGTCCCAGCCAAACATCTTCAAAATATGCGCCAGCTGTCTTCGAATGATCCATAAAATTGCCCCGACCGTCGTTCAGCAGTAACTGTGGAGTCATTGCATTTGGGTCAATCGTTGGGCCAAGTACATGGCCGTTGGCAACAAATAAATCAGGATATCGATCCTGATTAACGTCCAATGAGACTACACCAAATCCAAGAAACGGAAAACTGGTCACTGCAACGCCAGTTCGAAAACTGTCATCTTCGAACTGCCCCCCCCCAAGGTTACGGTAGAGCGTGTTTTTCATCTGGTAATAGTGTGTCAAATAGAGATCGACTAACCCATCGCCATCAAAGTCCGCACAGGCGATCCCCATGCTGGCCTCGTTGAGACCTTCTCCGCTCACAGCGCACCCGGACTCCGGCGCCACGTCACGATAGTGTATCGAACCAGTACCGTTGTCCGGGGCTTTGCTCACGGTACGAACAAAGAGGTTGTTGGCCTCCATATCGTTGGCGACATAGATATCCGGATAGAAGTCTTTATCAAAATCACTGACCGCGACCGCCAGCCCTTTTCCCTGAAGGTCGCCAAACCCCAGTTCAATGGTTGCGTCGCGAAACTGGCCATCGCCTGTATTGAGCAGGACAACATCCGCAACACCCTCGTAATTTCCCGGTCCGCAATAACCCGAACTCTCTCCATACTGACAGACTCTGCTGTTTTGCAGAGTGCAATCCATGTAGTTCACACAGTAGAGATCCAGATTTCCGTCTGCGTTCAGATCAACCCAGACCGCACTGGAACTCCATTGCCCGTCGTTTTCCTCCTCAATGCCGCTGGAGTGCTCGAACGTCCCGTCTCCGTTGTTCGACAGTAGTGCGTTGCGACCGTAGTTGCACAGATAGACGTCACAAAAACCATCGGCGTCGAAGTCGCCAATCGCGCATCCCTGTCCATAACCGCTGTCCGCTGCATTTGCCGTTAATCCGACGTTTGTCATTCGGCCACCGCGGATGTTTCGAAACAACACATTTCGATGCTCGCTCTCTCCAACCGCTCGCACTGACGGATCAAGCACGGCACCATTCATGAGATAAAGATCGGTCCAGCCGTCTCGATCAAAATCTCCCCAGCCAACGCCACCTCCCATGACCTCCGGCAGAAAAAAACGGCCCGGGACCCGATCCTCAAAATACTCAAATTCAAGTCCCATTGTTGCCGCCACATTGACGAACTGCGGTTGAACAGAAGCAGCAGATTTCTCCTTAATCACCTGCGGTGATGGCTTCGATTTCGACTTGTCCCCATTGGCTACAGGCTTCTTTGCTGACGTGCTATCTGGCTTTATGTCCTGACCTGAGTTGCAACCAAGCAGGACGCAAATGGCAATAAGTCCTGTGTACTGTGTTTTCATCAATCGGGTCATCCCGTTTTTAGGAGCCTCTTTTCTGCGCCGCAAAGCTCTGAAGTCCAGAGACCGTGAATTCGCGGCAGTCAAAACAAAAAAAGGTCGAACTGCTGTTTCCAGCAAGTTCGACCTTTTGAATCCATCTTTCCTCACCAACCACTAGAACTCGCCGATGACTTGTCCGTCGTTACGGTTGCCGAGTCGAGCCCAGGTTTCGTTGTCAACATTGTCGCTGACGAACCGGACTGAGCCGTCCGCCAAGGCAACCTGAACGCCACCAACGTGATAACTTGAGGCTGCATTAAGCGTGCTTCCGAACCAGTCTCCCTGGTGTGAGAAACAGCTGTTCTCATTCGGATTCATGTTGTGAGCATATGTAGAGGCTTGGCCGATGAATGACCATGACCACCCCGCACCACGCATTGAATGACGGCCACCACCGTTGTCGGCAGACGCTGTTTGTGCGAGGCAGGCCTGCCGAAGCTGCGTATGGGATCCCGCATCTGCGACCCAAGTCTTCAACTGCTTGCCCCTCGGGCCATAAGGCTCAGGAATGAAGGGCTCTTTCGCAAACTCAGAATATGCCGCGACGTTACTTGTGCCATCGGTGATGTTCGAAAATCCTACAGGAGCGTTGTGACCCGGGTAACCTGTATATGATGCAACCCCGTTATGACGACCTTCCCAACCACTCGACGGACCTGAGGCACCAGGGTTAGTCCAACGCATAGTCCCGTTACTAATCGCGTAGGAGAAATTTCCATCCGGACCATTCTGATTTGGCTGATCGGACGGACAGTTAAACACGGGAAGTCGACCACTCAGTCGAGTATTACTGCCACGATCCCAGTGAGTGTAGGGAAGCTCATTGTACCTCAATGACGCAAACTCAGCGCTTCGCTCCAACATCGGCAACATAAACACCTTGTCTGACCAGGCTGCATGACGATCGCCCGTCTGCTGACCCCAACCGATGCTTGGAGGGAACACATTGTGAACATCGTGGTAATTGTGCATCGCCAACCCAATGTTCTTCAAATTGTTTTTACACTGCGTTCTTCGAGCGGCTTCACGAGCCTGCTGCACCGCCGGCAGCAAGAGAGCAATCAGGATTGCAATAATTGCAATCACAACCAAGAGCTCGATCAGTGTGAAACCAGATCTGGACAACCAGGACCGCTTCATAGATGACTCCAAAAAAAGGGTAAGCAGAGCTACAGACCTAAAAACGCACGCTCTGGAGCTCGCGTCCTAAGTTCAGGAAAGTTAATATATGCCCAGAGAAAGATCAATGGTGTTGAGAAAAAAAGAAACATCACTGTTGAGCGTATATATTCAGCCACTCTTACCGGATTTTTCTCTAATCGGCATTTCCTGCAAGCAAAAGCCAGTTTCCCTGCATTCAAACAGCAGGGGTTGGCAATGAAGCGACAGAATGCTGGGTGGCTGCAGCCGACGGATTAAGTCCGACTAATCCAAATAACTAGTCCACCTGTGGGGCTGCGATTCCGGGCTCATCGGAATTAGCATCTGCTGCGGCCGGGGGAATCGCATTACCCCTCGGCGGTGTCGATCCCGCGCCCGGAAGTGATCCTTCCAAAACGATTTCGAGTGTGTTTTTTTTCGGATCGGTGGAAACATCAATCACGAGGGGAGTTGTTGCCATGCTCGCATAGACACCGGGAATCAGGGGTTGTGGCGGCATTGTTTGTGTCATGCTTGAGATAACAACCTTGTGACGCCCCACATAGGCACCGGGCTCTCCGTTGGTTTCCAGAGTAAACTTACCCTCGGAGTCCAGCGCGCTGGTAGCGCTGTCCAACTGATCATCCAGCCGCAGGGTCGCGATGCCTCCAGTGGTCACAGGCTTTCCCTCATAGACCACTCTTCCTGTGAATTGAACGAGCGTGGGGGGCGTTTGCGACGAGGTCCAGATCCCATAACTGCCTCCAGCGACAACACCAAGGATCACTACTGTCCGAATGACTCGAAAGATGCTGAACCCCGTTGCTGCACGAACAACCGGGGCGGAGTCAACATCAGGATTTGTGGAGAGTTTTTCCGATGGTGGATTTTGCATGCTGAGTTGCACCAGGTCTGGCGTAGGTCCAATTGCCCGGCGCCGCCATGAGAGGCTGCAGGGGACATCAGGACAGGGTCTTCGGGAAGAGATCGAACGGACCACGAATTCGTTGACGGCAGACCGTCGTGGGAATAACCGCCGTCAAGGATCCTTGATCCTGACAACACGCACAGGGCTGCCGGAATCCGGCGGTCTGACGATAACAAAACCTGCCCCGGCCTGCAATCCGTCGATCAAAGACGACGTACCATCCGGCCAGGTTATCCTCAGTGCGGCCGCCGCGGCTTTATCAATCGCAATCGCAACGCGACGGTCAGAGGCTGAGGCATAACTCCCCCCCCCGGAAATCGTTCGCCGGACGGGAAGATCCACATGCAGTTGCTCTATGACGGCACCGATCGCATTGCGATTACAAGACCTGTCAACCAGTCTTAACCAGATCATTTTCCCCGATGGAGTGTCCACACTATCGTTTCGAAGTAATCCCGGGTGATCATCCTGGTGCCCGATCACAACGTCGGAATCACCATCATGGTCCAGGTCCGCAACGACCAAGCCACGGCCATTGTGGAGTTCCTCGAAATAGGGTCCACGATCATCCTCAAGGAGTCTGAATCGCCCGTTCCTGTTCTTCCATAATCCTGGCGGCTGCAAATAGGCACCTTCTTTGCCCAGTGCCGCCAGATTTTCATCGGTGTGACCGTTTGTAACGATCAAATCCAGCCATCCGTCCAGATCAAAATCTTCCAGTGCGGTTCCCCAGCCGACGTAAGGCAGACTTCCCTCCGGTATTCGCGTGATCCCTGTTTCCAGAAAGATGCCATTACCGAGATTTTCGTAGAGTGCATTATGCTCATTCTGGTAGTTCGTGACCAACAAATCGAAGTGCCCATTTCGATCGACATCACCTGCGGCAAGCCCCATACCAGCTTGGGCCTGACCCTGATGATCAAAAGCCGTCCCTGAGAGTTCACCGACTTCGGTGAAGTTTCCGTTCCCGTCGCCCAAAAACAAAAAGTTTGGGTTGATGTCGTTTGACACATAAAAATCTGTTTTGGCGTCGTCATTCAGTTCGAGGGCAATGACTCCCTGACCTCGACCATTATGAGTGCGAATACCGCTGATCTCTGAATAGTCTTCAAACGTTCCATCTCCAAGATTTCTGTAGAGAACGTCGTGTTCGGACGGCACCATCGTAGGACTGCAAAACATACGAATACCACGAGCCTTATCGCCGCAATACTGATTGGTTTCAAGGGTCCATTTTCCGTAATTGCAGACGTATAAGTCCAGCAGACCGTCGTTATCAATGTCGGTGAATGCAGCACTCGTCGCCCAACGCGGGTCATCTGTGCGGCTGGATGTAGACACGTCGACGAAGGTTCCATCACCAAGATTCAGGTACAATTGATTCCGACCGACACTGGTCGTGTAAACATCCGGAAAACCGTCGCCATTGAAATCGCCGTATTCAACTCCGGTGGTGTAATTCGGATTCCGAAACCCGGCCAACGCCGTTGCCTTGGTAAATCGCCACTCGCCAAGGTTGCGATAGAATTCATCGAAGGATGAGTCGCGTTCCGAGTCGACAGGAAACCGGGTTCCGTTTCCAAAATACAAGTCGACATGTCCATCCATGTCCGCGTCAAACGTAGCCAGCCCGCTTCCATTGGCTGCCGGAAATGCTTTTTCCCCGGAATTCCCACTGACATGCCGAAAGTCAATTCCCGATTCACTCAGCATCGAATGGAAATAGATTTCAGCCCGTTTTTTGAGGGCTCCTTCGCTGCCCTTGTTGATGGGGGCCGCCTGTTCGGCCAAAGTACGATTGACAACAGCCTGCTGATTATTTGATTCCTGCGGCGTTGTCTTGTTTCCACAGCCGATCAACACGATGTTCAGCATCGCGACTGCGAAGCATATTTGTCGCAGGCCTGGATTCATCGTGAGTCCCTCTGTGACTGTTGCGTATCTCGAGCAGAGCGGGCCTGACTTTGTGCATCGGCAGCGATCTTCGCACGGACACGGTCTGAAGTGGCAGGCCACTTGCCGATCAGATGATCGCGAATCAGTGCCATAAGAGTTCCCGATTTCATTTCGATACTGACCTGCTCGTCTCTTCGTGAAGGCATATGGCATTCGACACAGCGGTCATTAATCGCTGAACCGGAAGTTTTCTGTTCGCGACAAGATTCCGGCTGATGGCATTGCTGGCAGGTTCTGGAAAAACCAGAGGTGTCACCTCGCTGATCCTGATGCGGATCGTGACACGTGATGCAAGTCATTGTTTCGCTGGCGATATAACACTTGCTCTTCATCAGCCTTGCAAGCTGATTTGCGCTATGGGGATCTTCATTTGTCGGGGCATCTGCCGCAAGATCCAATTCCAGATACTCCGACAACGGCTCTCCGGGGCGATAGGTGAACGAGGGGGCGAGTGGTTCTCCGGCGGAATGACACTGAGCACACAGTTCATTGATCCGATCACGTGATAGTCCGGAGGGATTGACAATCTGCCTGCCGACTCCTTCGTCCGGATGCTCGCGATGGTAGGCAACATGTTCGTGTCCCGGGCCATGGCAACGGACACAGGTTACACCCAGCAGATAATTGCTGCGATCAAATCGATTAACTGCGGTCGCATCTTCGGAAAACCACGTCGTGTGGCAATCAAGGCAACGCCCTGGAACCGGCCTTGCAAAGTCTGCGGTGCCGTCCACATACATCCCGGGGCTATTGACCCATTGGTCTGACTCCGTCAAATAGCTCACGTGCATCTGGTAGAGGTGATCACCTTCCCATGACAGATAAGCCTGACCATGATTTCCAGACCCAATAACGAGATCGATTGAACGCTTCTCCGTGTAGTGGATTCGATCCTTTTGCACTGTCAACTGCTGGTAAAAGCCTGTTGTATCGGCCAACATCTTAAACCAGAGGTCCGGATTCCTCGTCGACAGCATACTTCGCTCCTCCGCGAAACTGCCGAGGATCGAATGGTCGTCGGGTTCCCGTGATGTAAAGGCATGAGCAGTGGTGAGAAATCCGCGGTAATTCTCTGCATGGCACTCACTGCAGACTTCTGGAGAGAGAAATCCTCGGGACTCCGGCCGCACCCCTGACCGGAACTCCACCCCGGTGTTTTTTTGGGGGATGAAAACCGTCCCGGGTGCAGTGTTTTGTCCGGCTGTGACAAGATCAACCCACTCGCTGGGCGCGATTTCCCGAACCGAGTCAAGATCACGCAGGGGCTTTACAGTAAACTCATCCCTCTGCAGAACAAGTAGCCAGGCTATCAGGAATAGCACGGCTGCAATCAGGATGAGTCGAGAGGTTTTCATCAGAATGATTATCGCGTGCTGCCTCAAAGACACAACGCCTTTCAGATTCTGTATTCGGAAATATCTGGCACTGTTCTGGTCAAACGACCTGTTTTCGTCATGTTTCCCAAAAACTTGAAATTCGGTCACCAGGGCGGGTGATCAATTTTCTGTGCACGGCCACGATTGAGGCGATCTTCCGGATTGAGGCGATCCTCTACAAGGTATCTCGCGGGCACCCGGGCTCAATTGACGACGAACGGAGAATAATACCCTGCTCCGGACTATGGAAATACTTCCAGCGGGAGTGACGTGAGGTCCGGCAACGGTCCGTGATCGCGAACTGCGTTCGCCAGTTTCGTGATAAAAGGATGCGATTGTTCATCCGGGATCCCCGTCATCATCAAAGCGGCCTGATCCCAGTTTTCCTGTTCTGCCAGCCGATACGCCTGCAATACCTGACCCCACAGCGAAGTCGGGCTATCGATCAGGATCTGGTCCACGGTTCTGTTCCGTTCTTCACGGCGACGAATCTCGTTTGCACGGCTTTGCCATTGTTGCGAAGTCGTTTGATCACCGGAAAGCGAAAAAGCACGTTGCAGCAGAAACGCGGTTGTGCTGGAAATTGTTGGCGCCTCTGCAAGCGGCATCAGCCAATTCAATGCTGACGAAAAGTCGGACCTTTTCATGGCCAGTTCAGCAAGCCCCTGTCTTGATTCTTCGTTCGTCTTATCCAGAGAAATCACTTCCTGCCACGTTTGTTTTGCTTCTTCAATCCGGCCTTCCTGATAAAAGGCCTTTCCCAAAAGCATGAGCGACCTGACAGTTGGTTTAGTGCTGACGCTGCGTTGCAGTTGAACAAGTGCAGCGGTTGGATTGCCGACTTTGAGCAACGCTGCACCATATTCGGCGAGAAACTCTTCAGGCGGCACTTGAAGCCCCTCTCCACCGGGGGAAATTGTGAGCACTCGCTGCCATGCTTCGCATGCTGTCCGATGATTCCCTCGTTCCGTTTCAAGCAGGCCGATCAAGGTATAGCCTCTCGCCTCACATTCGGGTAGTTTTGAAAATTCCAGAGCAGCCGTGATAGCGTCGTCGTACCGTCCCAATTTGGCTCGACAGGCACTGAGTTCATGGAGCAGGTCAGGGTCTTTCGGATTCATCGTGTGCAGATACTCGAGCAATGGCAGCGCCTGAAGCCATCTTTGAAGGATCAGGAAAGCCTTTGCGCAGTCCCGAATCTCATCCGGGGATGCGGCTCCAACCTGATCAAATAAGCGAACGGCCTCTGCAGCATTTCCCTGATGCACCAATGCCCGTGCTTTGAGAGCAATACCACGCCCGTTTTCCGGGAACTTTCTGAGGAATCTGTCGACCAGTGCCAGGGCCTGATCATAGTCTTTGTCCCGAAGTTGCTTTTCTACTTCTGCCAATGGGCGTTCTTCCCACCAAACTGCTCCCCACAGGACACCAGCAATCAGCCCCGCAGCCGCGATCAGTAACATCAACCACCGTAGAGGGCTCGGCGAACGACCTCGTCGGTGACGAGATCGGCTGGCAGACTTTTGTTGTGATGCAGGCTGATCCACTGCGAAAATCCTGGAAATGACTTATACTTCAGGCGGCATAAATTGAGGCGACGTCTTTGTGGGATATGTCGTTCAGCTCGTTACCTCAATCGTGGCCGCGCATCGCATACCACTCAATATTCAATGAATTGCCGAATCACTCCAAGGTAGCACGAACAACTGGTCCTCGCAAACGGGGCAACCGTCTGATCAGATACACTGTCAGGGAAGTTGTGGCAGGCTGGTCTTCGGCAACTCTGTTCATGCACCGTCCCCCGGTTCGATGCGTGGCCCTCTTCAATGAAAACAATGCGCCACTGCCGAGCGAAAACTGATCATCGTACGAAAGCATTACGGGCAGAAAGCTGGCCGGGGTATTTCTGCCTCAAAACTCCTTGCTTTGGAAACACTGTCTTGAAGGCGCACACGATCGGATTCCTGAGCTTAGCCTTGCAGCGGGCCTATGAATGAAAAAGGCCCGCAGAGTCGGCTATTTTCGACTCACCGGGCCCAAATTATCCTGCTGATTCAGCCATGAGTCCGCATTAAGCAGACTTCATCGCATCTCCAAGAATTCTGGAAGTGCTCGGTCGCATAATGCGGCCGTCGACCAGTTCGCCCTTCTGCAGAGTCGCGCGGATATCTTTGCCGCTGATAGACCATGGCTTTTCGTCTTTGTGACGTTCCATCAGGTCGACTCGACCAACAGATTCGTAGTACGCTGCGAATCCGACATTGATCGTCTTAATCTTCAGATCGCCGCCAAGCTTGCTGAAGATTTCCTGAGCATCGAAGTCGCCCCAGATGGATTCGCCGTTGGCGTAAGGAGCATCTGCATGCTTGCGGCCAATCACGAGATGAGTGTAGCCCATATTCTGGCGATAGATCCCGTGCATAACAGCTTCTTTTGGTCCGCCGTAGAACATCTTGATGTCCAGGCCCAACAGAATCACTCGATCAGGCACAGACTCGCCACGTGGTCCCCACAGGGTCGTATCGCTGTCGCCATCACCCAGTGAGCGGTCGGTGATCAGCTTTTCGTAGGTCTGCATTCGGATTTCGGCGTTAACGTCATCGCCTTTGACTTCGCCAATCAGAGGATTCAGGCAAGCGCCGGCGTTCTTGCCTTCTCGAAGCAAGGTTTCAAGACCGTGTACCAGAGCGTACTCGTGAGCACGATGCAGCGGATTGCGAGTCTGGAAGGCAACAACGGCATCCCAGCCTTTGGCCGCAAGAGCTTTGCGCACTTCGCGAGGAGTCAAAACGTACTTGCCGAAGGAAGGATTCTTTGGCTGTGGCAGAACTCGGATCTCTCCACCGATCAGGTGCGAATTAGCAGCTTCGCCCTTGATGACCATGTCAGCACCTGGATGATCGATTCGATCTGTCAGGTAGACTGACTTCAGGTACTTCAGCTTTGGCCACGCATAGACGTCGTTCAGTTCAAGCGTTGCGACGATATCCCCAGCCGGATTGGTCAAAGCGACCTTCTGCCCAGGCTTCAGCGTTTTGGCCATATCTGCCGTGATCGGAAACGCAATCGGAATCGTCCACGCATACTTCTGGCCGTTGCTGACCACGTAGCACTCATCCAGAACCTGATTATAAACCGCGGAATTCATCGGCCCCGTGAGAGGGCTCAATGTACCATCGCCAAAGCGGTAGACGCTGGAGAGGTCTGCTGAGGAGACCGGGACTTTGACAAGCGTTGCGGCTTCTGCAAGGAATGCTTCACGTTCCTGCTCGCCTACGGTGCGACAAACAGGTTCTGATAATCCACCATGAGGTGCGATCAGGTCGGCCATTTCGAAAACTTCCTTTGAACCAGGGATTCCTTCGGCCAGAACTTCTGCCGAATCTCATTAAGAGGCGGAACCTAGAGGAACCACTCTGTTGAGTCAAGAAGTTCCTGGAAGCGGTAGGTTTTCGTTGTTTTCAGGCTGAAATCTCGATGCCAACCAGTCCCTGAAAGCCCCAGTTTGGCTGCTGGCAGCTTTTTGACCTGCGTCTTAGAGACGCCGGGACCATGAAAAACGGGGTTCCGCTCAACATGCGTCAGGAGAGGTCATACCGATCCGTCGGCATCTGATTCGATGCCCAGGACTCCTGAAAGATCTCCAATCTCCTGACCGTCCGAAATTCATGTCTGCGCTGCTTCCGAAGATTTCCAATGACTCGAGTCAGCCCCCTCAATATGTCGTCGCAGTCACTCAAAATCTGCAAATGCCATGCAGAATCGAGGTTTTCATTGTCGGTGGTCTTCATGCCGGAGTCAGGCTTTCGT
>JBILXT010000454.1:0-5475 GCA_044378235.1 Planctomycetaceae bacterium | reverse complement strand
CGAACTCGGTGGTCGATGCGACTTTCTCTCCGTTGATGTACACGGAGTTGTCGTTGTAGACGACGTTCCCGCCCTGGCCGTAGTCGTAATACACGGGCTGAGCCCAGACCTGCTGCGGAGCGGACCAGGTAAACCAGTTCACGCAGGCCGCGTAAGTCGGAACAGTCCACCAATAATTCCAGGGGCGATTGGTGAAGCCATACCCATAATGCCAGCCACACCAGCTGTGAGGATGACCGTACCACCAGTCGCCGCGAAAGCAGCCCGGGTTGTGATAATGCCAGTGATACGCGCTGTTAACGCCGGCGCCCCAGCCAGCCCAATAGGCGGCTCGATTGGGATGCACGTTCTGCCAGTTGTTCAGACCACCGATCTGGTTCTGCCAGCGATTGTTGATATTCGTAATTTGATTGCGATCAATATTGGCCCATGTGGGACGGTTGCTGATGCCAACATTGTTGCCCACGTTGATCTGACCAATATTGATCGGACGATTGTTGGCAACACCGACACTTGGGAACGATGGTCGCGTTGAAATTCCAGGGCGGTTATTCATGCCCGGACGACTTTCGATACCCGGACGATTGTTCAGCCCTGGCCCAACGTTGCCGGGCAATGTTTCCGGTCTCAGTGGTTTACCCATCCCCAGAAAGTCACCGACATCTCCCGGCGTAGGTCGGGCGGAAATCGTGGGGGGCACATTGACATTCGGACGATTCCCCACATTCCCGGGCAGCGTTTGGGCTGGGCGATTGGTCCCTGGAAAGTTGGGCAGCTTATTATTCGGACGGTTTTCTGCGCCGCCACCCAGATTGGGAATACTTGGACGGGTCGCAGGGCGTTCGATCTGCCCCGGAAGCTTGTTTGCGCCTCCCGCATTGGCATTGCCAGGAATCGAAGGACGAGTCTCGGGACGTTCTGGCGTCGCAGGTCGAGTCGACGGACGAGTATTCGCTCCCGGGCGGCTCGTGTCCGCAGGCCGCGTCGAAGGCTTGAGACCTCCGCTGGGACGATCCTGCGAAGGCATCGCGGGCTTTGTTGTCGGGCGACTGATGTTTGGTGAACCAGCACCTGGACGAGATGACGGTGCTGGCCGACTGCTGCCCATGTTGGGCACACTGGGGTGCGGAGCCGGGCGCGACATTCCGCCGCCGCCGCCACCTCCCATGGATCGACCTCCTCCTCCTCCGCCACCCATGGATCGACCGCCACCGCCGCCCATTGAACGGCCGCCGCCACCGCCACCGCCACCGCCACCGCCACGAAGACCAAAGGCCAGGCCCGTCTCGGAAGTCAGGACCACAACAAGCATGATCAGCGCGGTAACGCGAAGTTTGCTGAGAAACATGTTTTGGGACTCCGGCGAATTACTTATTGGCGGATGGGGAAACTTCGACCGAAGATGTTACACGTGTGACCGTGGCTGCCGGGGCGACCGGCTGTGCATCTCCATTAATCTCATGCCCGATCAATTGCAGCGTGAACGAATTTTCGTCGACCTGCTCCAGCACATAAGTGCCGGAAGAAATATCACCATTTGGACTGGTCTGGGATGACTTTGCCAGCCAGCTGTTTTCATTCTTTGACCAGGTCGAAGAGCCGAACGAACCGTCGGAATTAAATGTCCAGGAGCGAATCTGCTGGAGGTTTGCGTCCCAGCCGATCACCTGAGTTCCCTCGAGCCCACTGCCATCCGCTGATTCTGCAACAAATGATCGCAACAGGAACGCTCGATTCGCCGACCAGCGAAATGTTGTGCGAACCTTGACGTCGCCTGTTTCATCCGTCCATTCGCCAATCAACCATTCCAGTTGCTGCAGAGCGTCTGCTGGCGTTGCTGGAACGGGAGCGGCCGTTTCTTCGATAGAATCAAAAAGCCACTTTTCGCCGGATCGCGTCATGATCGCCGTAAACACGGATTCGACCGGAACACCTTCTCCGCCGATCACGGTCGACAAACCTTCGACGTGCGCCACATCTGCGGTGATCAGTTTGGTGCGTGTCAGAGCGGCACTCAGTTTGATGCTCGGCTGAGCCGCAAAGATCTTCGTGAAGTCGGCCTGAATTGCCGCGCGTCCTTCGGTTCGTTCGCCGGTTTCGCGATCCGTATGCGTGGCTGTTTCTGTCCAGCAGGCGGCCAGTTTTTCAGCATTCTTCTCGTTGAACGCCGCCACGAAGTCGTCAAGTGACTTGCCAATCTGAACATCATCAGCCATCAGCAAGGACGGCATCAGTGAGACGACAAGAAAGGACAGAAGCAGAAGAATTCGTTTCATAGTTGATAATTCCCTGAAGCAAAGTCAGGCATTGCCCGAAACAGACGGACACTCCGAAAGCACAAGAGAAAGGTTGTGGCCACTTTGGAATTCGCAAACTGACGGACATGAGAAGCGAGATTCGTCCATGCTCGTCAAAATACCGCACTTTGCACGACGAGTTCCAAAGTGTCTAAATCAGTCGTCAACGTTGTGACCTGATGAACAAGTAAAACGGGCGACTCAAGGGCACCAGCACTTTAACCTCAATCAGAGGATATTTCGCGGAACCCCAATCTGAAATTCTCGAATTCATCTAAGTGCGGGTAAGACTCCAACGGACGGCCGGAACGGATTTCTCACGCTTTTTTCATGGCACACAGCCTGGCTTCCGCTTGTTAAGATTATAGTGGGCGAGTCTGATTTTTTCAGTGTCCGGAAGTGCGTCCCGATTCTCAGAGGTCCTGCTGTGAAACATTCGATCCGCATACTTGTCAGCAGCCTGGTGCTGGTCCTCTGTGCGACAGTTGAGGGAAGAGAGTTCAGGGCCGGATTTGCTCAGCAGGATATTACGCCGGCGAAAGCAATGCCCATGTGGGGCTATGGAGCGAGGCACGCTGCGCTGTCGACGGGTCTTCGTGATCCACTTTTCGTCAAAGCCGTCGTGCTGGATGTGGAATCCGAGAAGGTGGCGATCGTCGGACTGGATCTTGGCCGAAGTCCCACGGATGCCATGATGGGGCGCATCAGAGAGGCCGTGAAAAAGGCCGCGAATGTTGACTTCGTGATGATCTCGGGGTCGCATACTCATCATGGCCCCGTGATCGAGCTTTTGGATGAACCTGGAAAGGGCCAGACGACATTCGATGATGCCGTTGCCTACTCGAAAGAGCTGGAACAAAAAATCGTGACGGCGATCTGCGAGGCAGGGGCAAATGTTCGACCAGCAAAGATCGGATGGGGAACGAAGCAAGTCGCCATGAACAGGAATCGTCATTCAAAAATCGAGCCAAAGCCGGTTGATCAGGAGTTAGGGGTGATTCGGCTGGATGATCGCGACGGCAAACCAATTGCGCTGATCGTGAACTATGCGGCTCATCCGACGATGTTGGATGCTGCGGATCTGAGATTTTCAGCGGAATGGCCAGGCGCGATGGCAAAGAACGTGGAAGAAAATCTGCACGCGCCATGTGTCTTTATGCAGGGTGCGTGTGGAGATTTGTCGACGATGACAACCGAGGAAACTCGAGGCGTAGAGGCTTTCGGAAAAGCGATGGCGGCTCATGTTCTGGACGTTTCGTCTTCCTTGACGACCTCAGTGCCGGAGAAGCCGCGAATAAAATGTCTGGAAGAGACGTTTGAGTTTCCCACGCGGATGACATTTTCGAATCCTGTCACACAGGCCATGTTCGGAGCTGCGTTTTTCCCGGAGTTAGCTTCCGCCTCTATGTCCGACGAACTGCTCAATAACAAAATTCGGCCTCGAATCATCTCTGTTGTGATCAACCAGGAACTGGCTCTCGTCGGTGGTTCGGGAGAGTTCTTTTGTGAGCACAGTCTCCGGCTGAAGCAGCGGTCTCGAGCCGCAGAGACATTCTTTTTCGGCTATTGCAATGGCCACCACATGTATTTCCCGACGATCGAGGCCACTGCGGAAGGAGGCTACGGGGCGGACTCCACGGTCAGCTGGGTCAGTCTTGGGGCTGGCGAGGAGATGCTGGATCATGCGTTAATACAGATCTATACAATGCTGGGGCACTATACGTTCGAGCGGAAAAACTGATGAAGGGACTGAGGTTCCTGTTTGGCACGTCGTTGAAAAGATGGAGACTGTCGCGCAGTCGACTTGATCACAGCACAGGAATTCGTGGTGGCAGGGTGCCGTCATCGTGGGCCAAATATTCTGCCTGACGCTAAAAGCCGCGATGTTTGCCGGATTGTCGCTCTCTTCACTGCTCGAATGGTGGAGACCAAAGTGTGTTGCTGCAACAATCCAGTGCCTTTTCAAGATTTGAATTTCGGGTCGTGGACCTTGCTAAAGGTCCTGCAGCCAGGGGATCTTTAGCAAGATCCACTACCACCAACCCGTATACTTTATCTTGACGGAGCACTGGTTCGAAGTTTACCTGCACTCAATGACTTTTTTGGCTCCGTATTAAGCGAAGATCTGTGCGCAAGATTGAACGACGCTACGCCGACCCTGTTGACCTCATTTGGCTGAAGGCGGCGACTCAGATGGGAATGCGAATCGAACGCAGTGCGGAGGTGAATGCGTCGTGGGATGGCAAGGATGTGCTCACAATCGGCACTCCGGAAACACTTGATCCTGACGATTGTTTGGCGCAAATGATTTTGCACGAAGCGTGTCATGCTTTGTGTGAAGGCGAAGACAGTCTTCGCAAGGTCGACTGGGGGCTCGAGAGTTTTAATCCCGACAAGAAGGTTCGTGAGCATGCCTGCCTGCGACTGCAGGCCGCCTTTGCGGATCGTTACAAGATGCGGTCGTTCTTCGCCTCCACAACCATATTTCGACGCTACTACGATCAGTTGCCCGCCGATCCACTGGGCGACGGTGATGATCCCGCGATCCCGATCGCGCGCGAGGCGTGGCGACGAGCCAACCAGGGCGCATGGGCGAAACCCCTTGATGATGCCCTGCGTCGCACTGCGATGATTGCACAGACGATGTTTGAAATTGCGGACAGCAATTCAATCTGGCACTGCCCTGATCGTTCGCAGGATGCAGGCTAAGCGTGTTGTGGCGCTTCGTCGTTTCGCGTGACCGTTGCTGACGAGAATTGGATCTTCGCCAGCAACGTTCATGTTCCGAGAAGTTATTCTTTGGCCGCTGCCACAGGACGCTCACCGAGGATCTTCTCGACGGCTTCGCGTTCCAGATCCTCTGATTCCAGAAGTGCGTCCACCAATGCTTCCAGCTTGTCACGATATTGTGTCAGCAACTGCGTGGCAGTACGTTCGGCTTCTTTGATAATCCGCTGAACTTCCATGTCGATCTGGCGTGTCGTCTCTTCGCTGAATTCGCGATAAGTGTGCATTTCCTTGCCGAGGAACGGATGTTCTTCGGACTGTCGGAACGCCACGGGACCGATCACTTCGGACATCCCCCAGCTGGCCACCATGCGGCGAGCCAGTTGAGTTGCCTGGCTGATATCGCCCTGAGCTCCCGCGGAGTACTCATTGAACTTCATCTTCTCGGCGG
>JBILXT010000687.1:0-2651 GCA_044378235.1 Planctomycetaceae bacterium | reverse complement strand
TGCTTCTGGCTACACTAAACAACAATAGCAACAAAGCTGGTCGCCAGCAGTCTCTTGCTGTGATGACAACAAGTGGTCTGACGGCCACACCAGCTTCATGGCTCGATGCCCTGGCACAGACGTTGACGTCAGCTGATAAAGAGACTCTTCCGCTGGCGATCGCGGCCGCTCAGAATCTTCCCATGCCCAAAGAGGGTCATGCTGGCCTTCGCGATGCTCTCGCAAAGATTGCAGCCGACTCGGATCTGGAGAATGAAACCCGTCTGAATGCCATCGACGCCGCAGGCAGCGGACTAAACCTGAGCGACAGCACATTCGCGCTCCTCACGACGACCTTAAGTCCCGACCTGCCGATGAACCTGCGTTCGATCGCGGCCAACCGACTCGCGTCTTCAGCGCTGTCGGAACCTCAATTGACGTCGCTTGTCTCAACGGTCAAAACCGTTGGACCCATGGAGTTGCCCAAGTTACTGCCAGCCTTTGAGAAGGGCGGCTCGGAATCGCTGGGGCTCCAGCTTGTCACCGCGTTGATGCAGGCGGAAGGCGTTCGAGGACTCCGTCCGGATCTGATCAAGCCTCTTCTGACGAAGTACCCAACGTCTGTTCAGGAGGCTGGCAAAGCTCTACTGAAGCTTCTCAACGCCAGCGAGGAAGAGCAAACAGCAACGCTTGAGAAGCTTCTGACAACTTTACCCGAAGGAGATGTGCGCCGCGGCCACGAAGTCTTTATGAGCAAAAAGGCCGCGTGCAACGGTTGCCACAAACTTGGCTACGGTGGCGGACGACTCGGTCCCGACCTGACAAGCATCGGGCGAGTTCGAAATCGTCGCGACCTGCTGGAAGCATTGGTCTTCCCAAGCTCCAGTATTGTGCGAGGTTACGAACCGGTCAGCGTCGAGCTGGAAGATGGGCGAGTCATCAGCGGGATCATCAGCAGTGAGTCTGCCGATGAAATCGTTCTGTCGCCCGATGCCCAGAAAACGTTCCACCTGGCGCGGACATCAATCGTTGCAATTCAACCGTCAAATGTGTCACCAATGCCGAACGGCCTGGCCACACTGTTGAGTGCTCAGGAGATGGCCGACCTGCTGGCCTTTCTGCAGAGTGACCAACGGTAAACACGCAGCAGAACCTTGAGCCTGAGGCGCTAGCCGATCTATGCACTCAAATCGGCTAGCGCCTCAGGCTCAGGGGCATTGCGGAGGTTCGTCTGATCCCTCCGGACATCTTCCATCCTGCTTATTCCGTCGGCAACTGCAGAATCCACTCACGGATCAGTTCCACCGCCGGCTTGTCAACAAGACTCGTTCCCAGCGGAGGCATCTGACCGTGTCCTCGTCTCTGCATACGATGAAACAACAATGATCGCTCTGGTGATCCCGGCGCAACCAGCCTCGCATCCTGCAGATCAAACGCGGTATGCACTGGCTTTACATCAATCAATTTTGCCTGTTCGGGCTTCGCGTCAATCTCAACAGAGAACTGAGCATTCCCGCCGCCCGCTTCGACATGGCAATTGGAGCAGTTGGCATGAAGATAAGAAGCGGCTCGTTGTTTCAAGTCCACGGACTTATCGAACGGGTCACTCAGTCGAGTCAGTTCTTCGACAGGCTTGGGAAGCGGTTTCGTAAACATCCCCAACTCCGACAGCATCTGAATCTGATTGAACTTCTCTGAACTATAATCGTGCTCTCGGTTCATCTGGTTCTCAGAAAGCCCCAACACATAGTTGACGGCTCGCGAATGACACACCATGCACTCCGCGCGGCTTGGATAATGCCAGGTCTGTTTTCTTACACCGCCCTCAGCGGCCGGATCCTGAATCTCAAACTCGACATCGACACTTCCGGAATCCAAAAGCTCAGCATCGGTTTGCTCATCGTTCCAGCGATACGAATAACCAACCCACTCGTTCTGCTGTCGAACCATCAATCGAGTTTCAATCCAGCGACGTGTCTCCGGCTGGCCCGCAACTTTCTCCAGCGCGAAGCTTTTCACCAGAACCGAGCCGTTCGGAAAATTCCATCCGCGTGTGGACGTGTAATCAATCTTTTCTTCGCCCGGCACAGCCAGCCAGCGTTCTTTGTGAGCCCCATCCGACCACAATTGCACGTTGACGGAGTAAGGAATCACGGACGGCAAAAGACGATGCTCAGCAACTGATGCGAACAGTCCAGTTTCGCTCAACTTGCGAGGAAAACTGGTTGGTTCCTGTGGAGGCATCGGTTCAATGCGATAAAAACCACCCGCATGATCCACAACCAGCAACTCACCGGCTGCATTCATCGAAAACCCAGCGATCTGAAGCGTGGTATCTGCAATCTCGCGATGAAACGTGACCTTCGTTCCATCATGCCGAATGGCCCAGATCTTGCCCGTTGAGTAATCCCCGTAGATGAAGCAACCGACAAGATCCGGCAACTTCGATCCTCGATAAACAACACCGCCGGTCAGGCTGCGAGATTCCGAATGATGATGATCGGCCATCGGCGCAACAATCGGCTCGGCCCCTTTCGGCCGTTCGACATAAAACGGATGCCCGCCTTCTTGAACGCTCCATCCATAGTTCTCGCCACGCCGAATCAAATAAACCTGCTCCCAAAGATCCTGACCATTCTGCCCCAGCCAAAGTTGATTCGACTCGTGGTCGT
>JBILXT010000671.1:0-2823 GCA_044378235.1 Planctomycetaceae bacterium | reverse complement strand
TGGTCGTAATCCATTCGCCAGGGATTTCGAAAACCGTAGGCCCAGATCTCCGGCCTCGCATCAGGAACATTGATAAACGGATTGTCGGGCGGGATCGAGTAAGATTTGTCTGCGGTCGGCTTATCAACATCGAGTCGCAGCATCACGGCCAATAAATCATTCAGTCCCTGGCCAGTCGCCAGAGTATCGCTGTCGCTGGTTCCATCGCCTGTTGGGCAATACAGAAAACCATCGGGACCAAATGCCAGATCGCCACCATTGTGACCATTGGAGTCCCATTCAAGAATGACCAGTTCGTTGTCCGCCTTGAGCTCTCCGGGGACATCCGCAGATTCCGACACGGTGAACCGCGAGATTCGATTCTGCTTATTCGATTCCGCCATCGGACCATTGGTGATCAGAAACAGAAACTTGTTCTCGCGATACTTCGGATGAAAACAGAATCCGTAAACAAGTCGATCCAGAGCAATCAACGGCTTGCTGCTGTCGGCTTCTGCCTTGTCAGTGAAATATCGCAGGCCACCCGGTTCCTTCCAGTCGCCTTTATGGTCGACAAAGAAGATTCGATCCGTGCCAGGCTCCGGCCTCAAATACACCGGGGCAAACAACGGCAGTTTCTCATATGCTCGAACGGCTCGATAAGGCAGCGGAGGGTCGGGTGAGCCCACAAGCTTCGACTCAGTCCACTGTATTCTTTGGCGCTCGGCGGACTCAGCGACATCCACAACTCCAAAGGCCATCGCAAGAATACCGAGTATAAGAACAGGGCCTCGGCTTCTCGCCGCTGACTGAATCATTCGTTCAGGCATTACCAAATCTCCATTGTTTATGACTTGCGAACCAGTTTTGTCACGCGTCCCGTCTTCACCCATTCAGCGACGTAGATGTTTCCGTCAGCGTCGAAGCAGGCATCATGCGGATGCACGAAGCGACCCGGCTTCCACTCGGCCGACTTCGCCCGCATTGCAAAATTGTCGGCCAGAACTTTGGTTCTCCAGGCTTCGTCGTCGCCCAACTGAGCAACGATCTCGTTCTTGCCGTTCAGGATCGTGATGCGAGCATGCAAGTCGGGAACAAGCATAAATTCGCCCTGCACGTCGATGTCGGCCGGAAACAGGAAGCCGTCCATGGTCTTGAGGTGCTGTCCATCCATTCCGAACCATTGCAGTCGCTTATTCGCACGGTCAGCCACGACAAGCTTTGGAACACCGTCGCGAGCGTCCAGCCATTGTCCGTGCGGCGTACTGAACTTGCCTGTTTCATTGCCGTTCCCGCCGAGTGCTCTGACGAACTTGTCGTTTCGATCGTACTCGAAGACGTAGTGACTGCCGTAACCGTCGCCCAGATAATAGCCACCATCCGGTCGGAAGCTGATATTCGTCGGACGAAACCCGGTCTTCGGATCTGCCAGTACTCCGTCGCTTTCCGTGTTGATTGTGGCTCGGTCCCTCTTCCACACCACTTCACCGCTCATGGTCATCTTCGTAAACGCCATGGTCGTGTCAGACGGAGCAAGATACAGGAACTCTTCCGAGCCATCCTTGCGAATAGAAATCCCATGCCCCTTGGCGGCCGGTCCGACGTTGTGAACTTCTCCCATCGCCTTCACGAACTTGCCGTCACCGTCGAAGACAAAAATCGAGCCCGGGTTTCCCTGATGAGTGATGTAGATCAGGCCTTGTGAATCGATTGCAACTCCATGGGATGCATTGCCGTATTCATGCCCGGCTGGTAGCCCCGCGCGGTCCCAGTTGTGCTGGCACTCGTAAGTGAATTCACCGGAACCGACAATCGGATTGTCAGAGAACGACTTCGTCGAAGCACGCACAAAAAAAGGCATAAGGCTCACAGAAGCCGCTGCTGCGGTCTGCAGAAATCGTCGACGCGTGGGACGAGGCATGGGATGACTTTCCTCTTAAAAGATTGACTGGCGAAGTGATGGTGGGTTACGCCAACCGGCAGTTCACCTGAGCCTGAGGCGCTGGCCGATTGATTCAGTCAGTTCGGCTAGCGCCTCAGGCTCAGCTGGTGGTGCAGCCGACGAATTGGAGTATGTCGCCACCGAACTCGGACGTCAAAGATGACGTGGTAGGACCTTGATCGATCAATGCCGTTGTTTTTCTGGATCCCCCGTCGCTGAACAATCTGTATCGCCCCGTTGCCCAAAATCCCTCGGCACCAGAATATTCCCGATCGGGACATAAAATCTTGACTCGGCCGAAATCCGAGATAATATTCCCGATCGGGACATTTCACACGCATTGTCTGATGTTGCCTCAGAAAATTACCGATCGGGAAAACCATGGTCGTCGTCAACACTCCTCTGCAAATCGGACAACTTGTGCGGCAACGTCGCAAAGAAGCGGGGCTGACACTGAAAGACGCAGCTGCCATGGCCGGTGTCGGCGTCCGTTTTTTATCTGAACTGGAACGCGGCAAATCGACTTTGCAACTGGGATTGGCGATTCACATCCTGCAGCTTTTCGGTCTGGAACTGCGAATCGAACAGCGAGGATCGAATGTCTGAAATCCTGTATGTTCATTATGAGAACCAGACGATCGGCGAACTACAACTGGCGGAATCAGGGCACATGCAGTTTCGTTATCGAACGGGCTGGCAGCAGAACGAGTCTGCCTTTCCGATCTCGATCTCATTACCGCTCAGTGGCGAATATGACCTGATCACAAGCCATCGATTCTTCGCCAATCTGCTGCCTGAAGCAAATGTCCGACAACAGATCTGCCAGTCACTGAAGATGTCACTGGGCAACGATTTTGAATTGCTCAAAGCGATCGGTGGCGACTGCGCCGGAGCACTCGCCA
>JBILXT010000102.1:0-19682 GCA_044378235.1 Planctomycetaceae bacterium | reverse complement strand
ACGCGATCAGATGCTCTGGTCTGAAGACCTGAGAGGCTACTACTCACTCAAATCCAATCGTGTTGTCCTGTACGATAGTCCTGCAAAGTTGAATGCCAGTGCTGAGACATTTTCTTCGGTGGACGGAATACGAACGACTCTATCTGATGATGGTGATGCCATGTCATCGGATGCGCCTATACTGCAGAATTCTTCTGTGGATCCGGTAACTCTCGCGGCAATGTTGAATGGTGTCGCGGGCGAGACTGCTGACACGATCGTTCATGAAACCACTCATCAGGTCGGCTACAACATCGGCATTCATTCACGAATTGGTGAAACGCCAATGTGGGTCATTGAAGGACTCGCCACTGTCCTTGAGGCGCCAGGGATTCGAGTTCGAGGATCATCTGACGCGGCCGACAAGATTAACACGGATCGACTCAACTGGTTCAGCACCGAATACGAGTCGCGCCGGCAGCCGGGCGATTTGGCTCGTATGGTGGCGGAAGACGAACTATTTCGTAATCAAGCCCTTGATGCGTACAGCTCAGCGTGGGCGTTCACGTATTTCATGACAGAGAATCCCGCGCGTGCTCGCTCATTTATCCGATATCTTCGAATCCTCGGGGAACGGGATCCATTGCAGCATTACTCAGCGGAGCAGCGTTTGAAAGAATTCCAGTCTGCTTTTGGAGATATATCGAAGGTCGAAATGGATTTTCTCCGCTCGATCGACCGATTGGAGAATCCCTGATCAGTTCTGGGCGATGCCCCCTGCCCTGCTCCGATGCCATTCGTCAGCGCACAGAATCCCGTTCGGGCGTCACTGCCTCGGACCGCTGTGACAACTTGATTCAGGGAAGTCTTGTCACGTACTTTCGGAACTGCCGTACAACGCTTCAATAACGTTGCCCTCATTGAGATGCACCGGACGACCGATCCGATCGTGGACAACGGAGTGAGGCTCGAGGCCCAGGGCCGTATAGATTGTCGCTCCGATATCATCTGGCGAATACGCTGTTGAATCTGGATACGCGGCAATCTCATCAGATTGTCCGATGACCTTACCCCCCTGCACTCCTGCTCCCGCAAACAGTCCCGTAAAGCACGGACCCCAGTGATCTCGGCCACCCTCCTTGTTGATTTTTGGGGTTCGGCCGAATTCACCCAACAGCATGACCATCGTGTCCGTCAGGTGACCGCTGGATTCCAAATCATCCAGGAGAGCGGCAACTGCCTGATCCAGTGGCGATAATAATCGCCCCTTGAGCGTTGAGAAGATAGCCTGGTGACTGTCCCAATTCTGGACGGGCCCCATGTTCGCTTGAACGATTGGAACGCCTGCCTCGACCAATCGTCGGGCCAACAGGAGAGATTGTCCAAACGGATGTCTCCCATACGCGTCGCGAACATTTGAGGGTTCGCGATGCATTTCAAAAGCTTGTGAAAGCTTGCCAGAAGTCAGCATGTTGAATGCCAACTTCTGGTCCTCGTTCATTCGATAAGCAGCCACATCGCGAGAGACAGCAGCAGTATTGTCGAGGCGACTCAAAAGGGACCGCCGTTGTTCGAGGCGGCCCGCATCTATCTCCTGCGCAAGCGTCAGTGCATCAACTCTGAACTCTGGTGAGGAAGGATCACCGACAATTTGCCACGGGTCGTACATAGGTCCAAGAAAACCGGCATGTTGACCGGGCCATGTCAACGGGGATGACATCAGAAACGTAGGCAGGTTAACACCGCTCGGGATGCCATCGGTTCGAGGTCGCAGGTATTCACATCCGGCGGAGTAACACGGCCAATCATCACGTGAAGCCACTTTGTCAAAAAATGCTCCCGGTTGCAGATGTCCGGTCAGCACATGATGCGTGGACATCAGATGGTTGTTGTCTTTATGTGACAAGCTCCTGACCAATGCGTATTTGTGCGCTCTCGACGCAAGCTTCGGCAGGTGCTCGCAGATCACTGTTCCTGGGACTGAAGTCTGAACAGGGTTGAACTCACCTCGAATCTCAAGCGGAGCTCCGGGCTTCATGTCAAAGGTGTCGTGATGACTGATTGCACCTGTGCAAAAGACAATGATTAGGGACTTTGCCTTTGGTGCAGTTTCGTTTGGGTTCGCTCCCAAACAGGCCGAGGCCGACTTTCTGAAAGGACTCAAGCCAAGTCCCAGCAGCCCCGAGCAACCCATCTGCAGCAGGTGTCGACGCCGGTGTAGAAGTGATTCCGGTGTTTGTGATTGATTGCGATTCATGCCCGAATTGTACTTTGGCGAACAGTCCTGTGGAAATGCGATTTCCACTCGTGCCTACCTTTTCACCGAGGATGCACCATGACGGCTTAATTTCGTCGCGCATACCTTCTTTGCTCAGAGGCCGCTTCGTAAAGTCCAATCGTGCGTTCCAGCATTGCGGATTTCTCAAACTGATTGAAGACGGGCATAGGGAGGCTGGGATCGGATAAGATCTGACGGACTCTTGCTGTCAATTCCACGAAGCTCTGAAACTCCACAGCCCCCTCTGGAAATCCCGCCGCAAGAATCTCTGCAACACCTCCGTGGTTGTAACCAACAACTGGCGTGCCAATCGAAATGGCTTCCGCCACCGTGCGTCCGAAGGACTCAGGTTTGGAAGACAAGCACAGCACTATTCGGGAGATCGAATAAATCTCGCGGACGTCTGACCGATGTCCGGTTAAGGTTACGTGGTCTTGAAGACCCAAGGCGATAATCAACTGTCTGACCTCTTCCAGATAAGCCGCTTTTCGAGGATCAACTTCACCCACGATCAGCCCATGAATTGTGTCATCCTGAACTCGGAGTTCAGCCAGCAGTCTTAGAAATTCCAGATGGCCCTTCAGGCGAGTGATTCGCCCGACGATGGCCAGAATCTTCTTTCCCACAGCCGAGGGGAATCGACGAAAGAAATCGGCTTCCCACTCGCCAATTGGCCGAAACCCTCGTGGGAATTCAGCTCGATCGATTCCTCGATGTATCACATGGAGTCGTTCGCGCGGTACGAACGGATAGTGATGGCGGATGTGATCAGCAACTGATTCTGAGACCGCTACGACATGCTGACCACGACACATAATGCTGCTGTAATGATTCACAGAATAAAAACCGTGAACAGTCGAAATCAGCGCAGGACGACGATTGGCGGGCAGACTCTTCCATGCGGCATACGTGATCCAGCCAGGCATCCGAGAATGGATATCAACCACGTCGACGTTCTGCTCAAGCAGAAATCTTCTTAGCCAGGGAATATGACGCAACGTTAGTGGCGATTTTGAGCCGAGACTGCGTTGAACATGTTCGCTGCCGAGTTTTGTCAGGTCGGCAACCTTTCGTCCTCCAGCCGAGATCACGAGAGAGCGATGGCCAGCCGCAACAAGAGCTTCAGCGACTTCAAGTACCCCCCGCTCCGTTCCACCACTTTCGAGTGCTGGAAGAACCTGCAGGACCGTAAGCCGACGGCGAGTCGTGTCAGCAGTCTGGCCGTGAGGCATTCGCTTATCCTCGCTTGAGTATCCCCTTTTCCAGTTCTTCAACAACCTTGGCCAGCACGGCGGGATCCTTGCCTTGCATGACATGTTCGATGCGAGTTGCTGGAATCTTCATTCGCGTCATCAACTCTTCAGCGGACTCCCACATCTTCGCCTGCTTTTTGGGCGGAGCCAAGTAGAGGTTTGTTACCAGTTCGCTCAGACGCTGCTCGTCAATCTGATCCTTGTTGTCGTAGTAACGTTTGATGACTTTTTGCTGGTAAGCGCTGTAATCGCGATCGGCCATCGTCTCAGTCCAAATGGGACATTCGAAAGGGTCAAATTACCGAGGTATTCGGCAACTCGCAGGGTCTGTCTTCGCAAGGACTCCGTCAGATCATCGGTTTTCCTGACCAATCGAGATTTGAGGTTGAACTCTCAACGATCAAATGGTGAAAACTGTCGGTGAACTCCGCAAAAAAAGTGAATTGGGGCAAGGAGATCAGCTCTTTCTGTTATAGAACGGCAGGCCAGTCACTTCAGCAGAAACCATCGTTCCCCTTAGGTTGATTTCCAACTTTGTACCTTCGCCGGAAAATTGGCAGGGAACGTAAGCCATGCCAATAACTTTCTGCAGAGTCGGTGAGAATGTGCCTGATGTCACTTTGCCAATATGTTCCCCGTTAACCATTACAGGAGAATCTTCACGCGCGATTCGGCGACCTTCGAGCACGAGGCCGACTCGGGCAAGCTGGGGGCCGGTAGACCGAATCTGTTCCAGAGCTGCTTTTCCCGTGTACTCTGGCTTGTTGAACTTCACCGCAAATCCAAGGCCCGCCGTCAGAGGATCAATCGACTCGTTGAGTTCGTGGCCGTAAAGAGGCATAGCGGCTTCAAGTCTGAGTGTATCGCGGCAGCCCAAACCTGCTGCGACCGCTCCAAGTGACGAGCCTTCCTCGATTAGCTTCTGCCATATCCGCTCGGTCTCTTCAGAAGACACCACGATTTCGAAGCCGTCTTCCCCAGTGTATCCTGTTCTCGAAACCATCGCCGCTGTACCCGGCAAGGTCACGTCAGCAGTCGTATAGTACTTCATCCCTCCAAGCGGCAACTCAGAGATACGACCTAGCAGTTCCAGTGCCCGAGGCCCCTGCACTGCTATCATGCCTGTGCTTAACGTGACGTCGGTAAACTCAACGGAAGCGAAGCCGGCTGAATTAGAAAGCCAGTCAACAATCTTTTCGCGGTTTGATGCGTTTACGACCAGTTCCCATCGGTCAGGAAGACGATAGACCAGCACGTCATCCAGAATGCCGCCGTCTTTTCCGCATACGAGCGAATAACGAACATCGCCGACTTTGAGTTTCACGGTATCGTTTGTCAGAACGCCATTCAGAAACTCGTCGGCAAAGTCTCCTCGAAACTGCAGGCGTCCCATATGAGATATGTCAAAGAGCCCTACCGCACTTCTGACAGCAGAATGCTCTTCCACAATCGAGGAGTACTGGACTGGCATCTCCCAGCCAGCGAAGTCCACCATCCGGCCATTGTGCGCATGATGCCATAAATTCAGAGGTGTCTTACGCACGAGCAGTCCTGTCGTTATTGATGTGACATACTTCACCAGATTCCTCAAAAGTGCGAAAACGAAACTCGCCGCCGCACGGTGTGTTGAGAATTCAAATGCTGCCCTTAGTCTTTTCTGTCCCGATCAGAGGCTGCCCGATCAGGCTCTAGTTCTCAGCAAGAATTGATGCTCGCAGATACTCGCGATTCAGCCTCGCGATGTGGGAAACGGAGACTTCAGCGGGACACGCGGCTTCGCACTCTGAGGTGTTTGTGCACGAGCCGAAGCCTTCTTTGTCCATCTGTGCGACCATGTTGAGCACTCGCGAGTTGCGTTCCGGATGCCCCTGAGGAAGCACAGCTAATTGCGAAACCTTGGCTGACACAAAGAGCATGGCCGAGGCATTTTTGCATGCGGCAACACAGGCTCCACAGCCAATACACGCTGCGGCATCCATCGCAACTTCCTGTCTCACACCGGGGACAGGAATCGCATTTCCATCCGGAGCGTTGCCAGTGTTGACGGACACAAACCCGCCTGCGGCGATGATTCGATCAAATGCAGATCGATCGACCACAAGGTCACGAAGGACAGGGAATGCAGATGCACGCCACGGTTCGATCGTAATGGTGTCACCGTCGCTGAATCGCCGCATGTGCAACTGGCAGGTTGTAGTGGCATTATCAGGCCCGTGAGCCTGGCCGTTGATCATGAGGCTGCACATGCCACAAATTCCCTCGCGGCAGTCATGGTCAAATGCAACCGGCTCTTCCCCCTGAGCAATGAGTTGCTCGTTCAGAACATCCAGCATTTCAAGAAACGACATGTGAGTGCTTACGCCGCTCAGTCGATAGGTCTTGAAATTTCCCCCATCGTTAGGCCCTGATTGACGCCAGACTCGGAGATTCAAATTCAGTAGGTGACTGCTCATGATTATTTGTAACTCCTGGTCGATGGCTTAACATTTTCGAAGACCAGCGGTTCCTTATGCAGCACAGGCTCTTCTTCGGTGCCTCGGTACTCCCACGCACCGACGTAGGAGAAATCCGCATCGTTACGAGCGGCTTCACCCTCTTCAGTCTGGTACTCCTCACGGAAGTGTCCTCCACAGGACTCTTCACGATGCAGAGCGTCGGTAGCCAACAGTTCTGCGAACTCCATGAAATCAGCGACTCGTCCTGCTTTTTCGAGACTCTGATTCAGAGTTGTTCCAGAACCCAGAACTCGAACATCACGCCAGTACTCGTTCCGCAGACCGCGAATTCTGTCAATCGCTTCAGTCAGCCCTTTGCGATTACGAGCCATTCCACACTTATCCCACAGCAGCAGGCCCAGTTCACGGTGGAATGAATCAACCGATCGCTTGCCCTGCACTGCCATCAACTTGTTGATGCGATTTTGTGCCTCCTGCATCGCCTGAACGCAGGCCGGATGATCGTCGCGAATCTTGTCCAGTTTTGATGTCGCAAGATGATCGCCAATCGTGTACGGAAGGACGAAATATCCGTCAGAGAGGCCCTGCATTAACGCGCTGGCTCCGAGACGATTCGCGCCATGGTCGGAGAAGTTTGCTTCGCCAAGGACATACAAGCCCGGCACGTTGCTCATAAGGTTGTAGTCAACCCAGAGCCCGCCCATTGTGTAGTGAACCGCAGGGAAGATTCGCATCGGCTGCTTGTATGGATCCTCTGCAGTAATCTTGTTGTACATGTGAAACAGGTTGCCGTACTTCTTCCTGATCACGTCCTCGCCATCACGTTTGATCGCGTCACGGAAATCAAGAAACACCGCCAAGCCTGAATCACCAACACCATGGCCTGCGTCGCATCGTTCTTTCGCTGCACGCGATGAGATGTCGCGGGGCGCGAGATTTCCGAAGGACGGATAGCGTCGCTCCAGATAGTAATCTCGTTCCGCGTCTGGAATCTGATCCGGAGATCGCTTGTCACCTTTCGCGGCCGGAACCCAGACGCGCCCATCGTTTCGAAGGCTTTCGCTCATCAATGTCAGCTTGGACTGGTAGTCACCGCTGACAGGGATGCAGGTTGGATGGATCTGCGTGTAGCACGGATTCGCAAACAACGCACCCTTCCGAGCACATCGCCAGGCCGCTGTCACGTTGCAGCCCTTGGCCATTGTGGACAGGTAGTAGACGTTTCCGTAACCGCCGGTACAGAGCACTACTGCATCTGCAGTATGCGTTTCAAGCTGTCCAGTGGTGAGATTGCGCACCACAATCCCGCGAGCGAGACCATCAACGACAATCAGCTCAAGCATTTCACGTCGGGCAAACAGCTTAACTTTTCCGGTCCCCACCTGACGCATCATCGCCTGATAAGCGCCGAGCAGAAGTTGCTGTCCGGTTTGGCCGCGGCAGTAAAAGGTTCGTGAAACCTGGGCACCGCCGAACGAGCGATTTGCCAAGGTTCCACCGTATTCGCGGGCAAACGGAACGCCTTGCGAAACGCACTGATCGATGATGCTTGTGGAAACCTGAGCGAGTCGATGCACATTCGCTTCGCGTGCTCGGTAGTCTCCGCCCTTGAGAGTGTCGTAGAACAGTCGCCAGACGCTGTCGCCGTCGTTCTGATAGTTCTTGGCCGCGTTGATTCCACCCTGAGCAGCGATGCTGTGGGCTCGGCGTGGGCTGTCCTGGAAGCAAAAAGCCTTGACGTTGTAGCCGAGTTCGGCCATGGAAGCGGCCGCCGAACCACCTGCCAGGCCCGTACCAACAACAATCACCGTGAACTTGCGTTTGTTCGCCGGATTGACCAACTTCAGGTCAAAACGATGCTTGTCCCACTTTTGTTGAAGCGGACCGTCAGGAACTCGCGAGTTCAGTGTATCACTTGCCACGCGAACCATGGGAAGACCTCGAAGATTTCTTAAAACTAATCAGGCTGTTCACGAACGCTCGACTCTGACGATCAGAGTTCGCAACTCAGGACTTGCCGCCAACCGCCCATATAACAAGGCTGATAAACCCGGCGGACAAAGTCCACGCAACGGCTACACAAACGTAATACAGAATCGTATTCCATCGCTTGTGATTGATGCCAAGAGTCTGCAAAGCACTGCGGATACCGTGTGAAAGGTGAATTCCTAACGCAACCAGACCCGCGATGTAAATGAACGCCCGGGACGGCGTCGAAAGCACTGCTTTAACGGCCTGAAATTCATTATCAGCGACTTTTTCCGCGTTCAACGCAGGTGTGTAGTCAACACCGGGGCCCATCTTCAGCTTCATGTCGATGATGTGACACACAAGGAAGAACAAGACAATCAGCCCCGTCACCATCATCCAGGAAGACGCACCACCAGGCAGAATCGAAACGCCCTGCTTAGTCTCTTTAATGAAATAGTCTTTGCCACGTGCAACCTTGTTCATTGCCCCCGTTGAGATCGCCAGACCAATGTGGATCGCAAATGTGGCGAACAGGCCGATCTCAGCAGCTGCCAATAAAGGTCCAAGACTATGCAATGCGTGAGCATAGTCATTGAACGCTTGCTCACCCGCATACAGCTTCAGGTTTCCGGCCAAATGAGCGACGAGGAACCCACAGAGAGATAGGCCGGAGATCGCCATCAGAAGCTTTTGCCCAACTGTCGTTGAGCAGACTTTGATTAGCGGACCAAGTCCGGGAACCCTGGAAAGGATCTGAGCCGGCAGGCTCAACGTTCGAAGCAGAGCGTCCAAGAGTCACGCTCCTCCCGCGGAAATCAAGGTTAGGAAAACACGTCATGGAGGGCGTCGGAGACGATTTCGGATCTGATCCTCTTCCAATGCCCGCCGGATTATAGGCCCCTGCGTTTGAACTGCAACAACTGCGAGCAAGTTGTCAACTTCGCGCAGATTTCGAGATCTTTCGTCTCAATCCAAGGCGGCGATGCCGATCCGGTGGAGTCGGAAATTCTCGTCAGCGATTCAGGATTCAACGAGGCTGCTTCCAAATCAGTCAGGATAAAGTACCGAACACTGAAGGCTTTGAATGCCGGAGGTCTCCCCGGATTGATGAACGCTGAGATCTCATCTACGACACGAATCTTCGGACTCACTTTGATTCCACGGCAGGATTTGTAACCTGTGGCTTCCTTAAATTGGTCGCGAACGAGACAGGCGACGGCCTGTTGACTTCGCAAACGTTGTTACTTCATGGTCCACTTTTATCGCATCAGGAACGGCCTTCGATGACCGACATTCATGATTTGACACGCCGATTGCAGCGTGCCTCCGATTCGAAAATTGTACTTTACGTCGCTGATGGACTTGGCGGTTTGCCGTTGCAGCCGGGTGGAAAAACAGAACTGGAAACAGCGAATACTCCTAACCTGGATGCCCTGGCTCAAAGAGGTGTCCTGGGCATGAGTATTCCGGTCCTGCCGGGAATCGCGCCGGGAAGCGGACCGGGCCATCTCGGGCTGTTCGGTTATGATCCTCTGAAGTACGACATCGGTCGCGGAGTTCTCGAAGCGCTGGGGATTGATTTTGCGCTGACAGACCGTGATGTGGCTGTTCGAGGGAATTTCTGTACGGTCGACGCCAACGGAATTATCACCGATCGTCGAGCAGGACGAATCTCCAGTGACATTGCGGCAAAGCTCTGTGAGAAGCTGGACAAGATCGCCATTCCGGGTGTCGAAGTCTTTGTGCGTCATGTGAAGGAGTATCGGCTTGTCATCGTGATTCGTGGCGATGGTCTTGGCGGTAGTGTTAACGACACAGACCCACAAAGAACCGGAGCGGCCCCGCTGAAGCCCCAGGGAACTGATGCGCCCTCACAGAAAACGGCTGAGATTCTGGCCGAATTCATGCGGCAGGCTGCCATCATCCTCAAGGATGATGCACCAGCGAACTTGCTCACAATGCGGGGCATTGCAAAGATGCCTCCGATCCCAAAATTTCAGGACGTGTATGGAACACGGGCCGCTGCGATTGCGGTCTACCCGATGTATCGTGGCCTCGCTCGTCTCGTTGATATGGAAATTCTGGATGCCGGACACACGCTGGACGACCAGATGAAGTGCCTCGAAGAGAACTGGTCGAAATACGACTTCTTCTTCATTCACTTCAAGTACACAGACAGCACTGGTGAGGATGGTAATTTCGAAGCCAAGGTAAAACGCACAGAAGAGTATGATTCGGCGATTCCGCGAATCAACGCTCTCAAGCCCGATGTGCTGATCATCACCGGAGATCACAGTACTCCTGCGAAGATGAAATCTCACAGTGGCCATCCAGTACCGACCATGCTTGTGTCTGACATCTGCCGTTTTGATGGATCAAAGCAGTTTGGTGAGTCCGCTTGTCGAGTTGGCGAACTAGGGATGTTCGAGGCCAAGTATCTGATGCTTCAGGCACTGTCTCATGCGGGGCGACTTGAGAAGTACGGCGCTTAATGAAAGCTTAACGGAATGGTGCGTTCCTGTGTCGAGAACCAGGAACGCATTTTGTCTAGGGTAACGATGGCAACAGTGGCTCCTGTGTACCTGACCATCACATGGCTGAAAAAGTCTGTATTCGTTTCGACATCTGTTCAGCCGCCGGTGGCTGGGTGTTGACTGCAACAACTCGGCACCGCTTCTGTGGAAACTATACGGCCCCCTGCTCTTCCGCCCGGCTCAAAACCGCTTGATTGCGTGGCTAACAATGATACTTGGCATTGGGACGGATATTGTTGAGATCGAACGCATCCGCGACATGATCGAGCGGCACGGGGATCACTTTGTGCAGAGGTGCTACACGCCAGCCGAAATTGAATACTCGATGCGGCATCGAGATTCGGCCGTCCGTTTTGCGGGTCGCTGGGCCGCGAAAGAAGCTGTCGTGAAGGTTCTTGGAACAGGCTTTGTTCAGGGAATCACTTTTCATGATGTGGAGATCATCTCACTCCACACCGGACAGCCAACCGTAAAACTAAGCGGCGAAGCAGAGCGCATCGCCGCGGAGCGACAAATTGCAGACGTCATGATCACGATTTCACATGCTCGTGAATACGCGACAGCGACTGCAATTGGACTCAGCAGAAATCAATGATTGGCTTTGTCCGTTGAGTGCTCTGCCGCTTCGCCCTGCCCTGCACCTGATTCGTAGGCATCGTCTGCGATGATTGAGGAATGAGTCCACCAACCAGCAATCCCCATTGCGAGAATTGTATAAAGGAACAGAGCGGACAGCATCGTCCCAATTGCGCCACCAGCGGTCACATCATCCGCAGAAAATTGCTCGACCTCCACCGCAGAAAATAGTGGAGCGTCCTGTGAGGCCGGAACAGCGTCGTGGGAAGCATGGTCTGACATGGATCGAGTACTCTCGGTAGCAAAAAGCAAACAGTACGGGTGACTGGCACAGACATCGGCTCGGAAAAGCATAGCACGCGGCAGAAATGTTGCGAATCCGGGCCAGATTACTCAACTTGAGTTTTCATGAATTGGAATCCAGCGGATCCGGGCGTAAGGACTGGAGACACAAATTCAGGCCTCGGGAGCGATTTCCCTAGCCGCGAACGCATTTTCCACGCTCCACCAAGCCGCGAAACCCATTCCCCATCGATTGAGGCTCAGAGCCCCAAAAGCTCCCCAAGGAGATTGTTTGAAGGGTGCGGGTGTCCCTTATATTGGCGGAACCCTTCACCAAACTTCACACCGATTTCGTGCCCGCGTTGACTACTCCAGCGTCGGCAAGCTTCGAGATATTCGTCCATCCCATGTTGTCGACGCAGCCACTCACGCTGGCTGGCATGGCAGGCTAATGAGTCCAGCTTGGCAGGAAATTCGTCAGAGACGTCGATCACAAAGTCGGTCGGGATGCGATTGCCAAAATGGTCGATGCCTTCGATCGGGTCGACGTAATACAGCCACGGGATCTTCTTTGTGGGTGGGGCGGGATCCCATTGGCACGTTCGGTAATTTGGCACAGATGCGCTAAAGCAAGCATCGCGGACCAATGCGCTGGTGATCTCATGATCGTGCATGTAGTCAACGGGTGGAGCAGTCAGGATGATATCTGGTGCGGTCCGGCGAAGAAATTCGGTCATTCGCCGGCGACTATCGTTGTCAAAAACAATCGACAGGTCGCGAAACTCAAGACAGTGGCACTCGGCCTGAATAATTACGGCGGCCTTGCGTGCCTCTTCGCGACGAATTCGGGCGATTTCCTCGCAGCTATGCTCCGCACTGCCACAGTCACCCGGCGTCATTGTGGCGACGGAGATACGGCAACCCAGCTTGCGCAGCCTCATTAGTGTGCCAGCACATTGGAATTCAATGTCGTCTGGATGGGCGTGAATGGCAAGCACATGAAGTTGTTTAGGGTCCACCGCCGTGGAAGATTTTGAAGAAGTCACCGAGTAGGATCCTTGAAGAATATCGATATCGCGGCGTTTGACGACAACATCGAGACTATTCCGTCGAGGTTGGAGTTAGTTTCTGTTGACGAAGGCTAACGAAAGACTGAGGCCGAATCCAGAAGGAGCCGGTTTGAGGAACGCGTGGCAATCACTATGCCGCCGCATTTGGTAACCAGCAAATTCGTATTTCCAGAAATTCGAATTTTGGATAGAACCGCATAGCAAACAAAGGGGTGTGTATCAGAGTTTTGACTGACGCAGCGAAGGATCGACGTTGATGTCTGTGATTCGATTTCGACAACTTTCTGGATCATTGTTTTTCGCGGGAATGCTTCTGGGCTGTGGTGGCGGCGATGCGGGCAGCGTTTCAGAAACGCCAGCGAACCCCACAGATCAAGGCTCTTCAGAAGTCCAGACGGCGGAGTCCGCTCCTTCCGCTGGGAAATCCGTGAAGGCGATAACGGCGTCGATCGAAAGCCCTGCCAAAGAGCTAGCTGGTGAGGGCAAGTCTGGTAGTGCAGATTCCGGCAAGGCCGCTGAGAAATCACCTTTTCCGGATGACGATGCCACAAAGACCTTGAAGGAAGTTCAGCGTCTTCGGATCGCGCCAATGCCTGCAGATACCAAGGACGCAAATGCAGCACGCCGCGAACGAAATGAGCGGATCGTTGAGATGGCAACGAATGTGCTGCGGCTGACCATGGATGATGAAAGTCGCAAACCACAGTTCCATCAGGCCATTGGACAACTTCTGGAAGCACGATTCCAACTAGCACTATTGGGTGGCAAGTCCGAGATCGATCAGCTTTACACCGATGTTCAGGCGCTCAACGATCGTGATCCGAAGTCGGTCGCTGCGGCCGAGGGTGTCTACACGATCGCAAAGTTCGCACACACTCAGGCTGGGTTACATGGGAAATCTCAACCGGTCTGGTTCGAAACATTATCACGTTGGGCTCGCGAATTTGCCGACCGTTTCCCGGAACAGACACAACGAGCTGTCAGCCTGTTATTTGGAGCGGCCCGCAGCTGTGAACTGCACTCCAATGCAACTGACGATCAGGAGCTTTCCTCACGTCTGATGACCGAATGTAAGCTTTGCTACACGACGTTGGCGGAAAAATTTGGCAAGACGGAACAGGGACAGAATGCCACGGCATCGTTGCGCCGGCTGTCTCTTGTTGGACAGCAATTGTCACAGTTCTCCGGACCAACGGCTGATGGCGGATTTGTTTCTGCCGATGAGTTCCCGGGGAAACCCACACTGATCTACTTCTGGGAGTCAGACAGCACGGAATTCTCAGAGGGCCTTCTCCCTGTGCTGGAGAAAATTCGAACCCAGTGGCCTGCAGATCAGCTGCGTATTGTTGGTGTTGCTCTCGATGAAGATGAATCCACATTGAATTCCTTCATGGAGATGCACAATGTCCCAGGCCAGCAGATTTTTTTCCCGAATGCTCAGCAACGATCCTGGGACAGCCCGTTGATTCGATTCTGGGGCGTAGCCCGTGCCCCTTCGGTCTGGCTAGTTGACGCGAAAGGCAAAGTTGTCAGCACAACAGCAACAGCGAAATCCGCACCCAAAGAGTTGCAGGCGATTATTAATCGCTGATAAAGCGGTGCGGCTCTATTGCCTTCGAGTGTCCTGAATCTGGTCCGCTTTCAAAGCACTACGAATCTCGATGAACAGCAATGGAGACTTCTTAAACTGCTCTCTGTTCTCGGCTGATTTGAACAGATAAAGTCTTTGATCGAAGAACGCACCATATTGAATGTCACCGGCAACGGCCTTGCCTTCCTTCGTGAGAACGATCGGATCGCAGCCCAGGTCCTGAGGTGCGTACTCAGCAGGATTCTTGAGGAACTTCTCCCGGTCTGCCTCGGAAGAAAATCGATAGCGAATATCACGATAGTCCGCCACGATTGAATCAAGGCCCGGTGTCCATTGTCTCGCATCATGCAGACGCACCGGACAATATCCGTTTAGCCCTGTTATCAGCGCGCGATCTTGTGGTTCAGCGTTATCGGTGTCAGGTTCTGTCGGCTTGCTGGAGTTGTCAGTGATAGACGGTTCGTTAGATGACTTGCTGGTTGACGGGTCTACCGGCTTTGGAACCGGCTCGTCATTCTTCTTCTGCTCTTCTTCCTTTTCCTTTTGCGGCTTCCTCTTTGTTTTACCACGTTCTGCGGTATCTCTGAGGAGCGAAACGTAGGATGACCTGCTCATATAGCCAATGTTGAGCGTTTCTACCGTCCCATCAGCGAAAACAACAACGTCCCGTGGCACTGTTGACGCATCAAACCTCGCGGCCAGGTCTGGTTCCTTTGTGACATCGATTTCTATTGATGCCAATCCGGTGGACAGAGCTTGTTGGACATCTGCGTGCGGGAAAACGTCGCGATCCATCCGCTGGCAAGGCCCACAGTACCACGCGTGGAAGTGGAGCAGGATTGGAAGGCCATCCTTTTCAGCCGCCGTGGCTGCTTCTGCATAATCCGCCTTCCAGCCCCCGTGCTGAGCAAGACATGGTGCAGCTGAAGATGTGATAACGATTCCGCAGATAAGTGACCACAAACGCATGTGAATTCGCTCCAATTGCAGTCGGCGACTCAGAAGCCAGGTTGCTCCTGATCTGTAAATTGGCTGGAGGCCGATCTATGCACCCGGACATCGCTATCGGCAAAATCAGCCGTGTGGCCCGCATGGCTCTGTGATGATTTAATGGAATCCAGCGTGATGCAATAAAGAGTGTGATTTCAGAGACTGTTCCGATACGGCCAACTGAATCGGATTTGGCGATCAGGCAGAACTCCGTTTGCTTACCTGAGGATGATGGAGTCCATCTGAGATTTGCTTCCACTCCCCTGCCGTTCAACTTTCACAGCAGATTAAACGTTGATGCTTGGAGAGAAAGCACAGTCGGATGTACCAATGAGGACGACACTCTCTCATCACAACTGAATCAGCATCCCGCATAATCGATATGACCAGCACTAATCATTGAATATGGGCGAATGGGGTAAATCGATCCGCAAGTAGCTGGGCATTTACCTGATAGCGATGCTGCAAAAAAGCAACCAGCCTCATTCATGTGCCAGGCTGATAATGTGTCGAGGCAGTTCACTGTCGAATATTCCCCGGAGCAGATCGTGCCCTACTCTCTTGAATCCATTCTCGCGTCAGAACGAATCCCTAGTCTGCCCGAAGTTGCAGCTCGTATCGTGCAGATCGCTCGCGATCCTGATCCAAACTATGACGAACTGATCGAAACGATTCGCACAGACCCCGCAATTGCAGGACGCATCCTGAAGACCGCAAATTCCGCGCTTCTTGGGATGAGAACTCGAGCAAACTCGATTGAACAGGCAGTGCCCCGACTTGGGACCACGATGGTTCGCACACTTGTGCTTGGATTCTGTCTCGCGGAATACCAGAACCGCAACTCATTCAACCTGCGACGCAGCTATCAGAAGATCTGGAGAGAATCCTTGACCCAGGCCGCCGTGGCGGAAGCTCTGGCTGAGCGTCAGGGGGGAAAAGTCGATCCCGCAAACTGGTTCCTGGCTGGACTTCTTCAGGACATTGGCCGACTTGCGTTACTGCAAACCTGTGGCGAAGCCTATGTCGAAAATGTTCTGGAGTCGGACGACGATCGCACGCAGCGTCAACGAGAACAAGATTGGATTGGCTTTACTCACGTCGAAGTGAGCCAGGGGTTATGTCGAAAGTGGAATTTGGAGGCTGAATTCGTCGACGCGATCGGTGTTCATCACGCATCAGCCCATCGAGTTGTGCCGCTCAAGTTTGTGTCCAGCACTTCTTTGCCTGCCGCGTTGATCACGGCAACCCACGTGTCTGAATACCTGGAAGAGGTGAGCCACAACCTCAGTTGCAGCAGAGAGCATATTGAACGACTCCTGATGCAGGTCTTTGCATTGCGGCCGAATGATGTCTTCCGCGTTCTTGCTGATATCGATTCACGAGTCGGAGAGCTAAGTGCCACTTTCGGAATCGACGTTGGAAGAGCTCCGGAACTGGAAACCATTCTGGCAGAAGCACAGGAATTGTTGGGACAGATTGCTCTGGCCAGCCAACTCCGACTTGTGAATGCGAATCCAAGGATCGACCGCCTGGAGAGAATTCGGCTCGAAACGGCCGAGTCACTTCATGCTCGAGAGGCCGCATGGAAAGACAGCCTGACGGGAGCGTTCAACCGTGGATGGCTGGAACCCGCACTGAGTTCTGTCATTGAACAGGCTCATCAGCACCATGTACCCATCGGTCTCCTGTTAATTGATCTCGATAACTTTCGAGGGCTCAATCAGGAAGCTGGACCTCAGTTCTGCGACTTGTTGCTGCAAAAGGTCACAACAATTCTTCGTGAATCTGTCCGACTTTCAGACTCAGTTGTTCGCTATGGTGGTGACGAATTCGTTGTCACTCTCAAGGATGTGAATCCGGATATGCTCACGATGGTCTGTGATCAGATTCGTGCCCGAATCCGCTCAGAGTTATCAACGACAGAGCCATCCCGAAAGATTACCTGCAGCATCGGAGCGGCGTACTACACACCGCAGGCCGGAAACGCAGCTCGCGCTGAATCGTTAATCCGCGAGGCTGACAAGTCTGTTTCTGCGGCCCGTCGCAAAGGCGGAGATCAAGCGGTCCTGACTTCCCTCGAAGGAGGAAAATGGACGACTCAGATTCTTGAAACATCATCTCTCTAACGGGCCACCCAAAAGCCGTCGTTCGACGAGCTCAAAGCGTGGTTAGCGGTTGCTTTTCGAACGCCCGGGCGGAATGGGGATCAGCTCGGGCGTTTTTTTCTGTCCGCTGCCATTAGCGGCATCCTCCGGAGGTCCTTCAGCGTCTTCTCCGAATAAGGCAAGATTCCAGTCAGTTGCGAGCAATAGATCAAAGCCCGGATTCTGTTCTTTAACCTGACAGGAACAGGCACCGCACAGAAACTCGGTCAGCTCGTGGATCAAGTCGGCATTCAACTGATTGGCCGGTATGACCTCAAGAGCCCTGCCCCGTCCAAACACTGGCACGATCAGCGGCTCTCCGTTACGAAAAGCGTCGAACTTGAGGCCGGAAATCTGTCGAACTAAATACTGCTCTGCTGGGTCATCCGGAGCGATTTCGAGTACCGAAAACTGAAGCAAAAGTGGAATTTCGGAGTACAACTCGGAGCCAGGCAGTCCAATTCCCTCTGGTAGCTGGATGGATTTAGGAAGTTGTATGCATTGGGTTGTCAGGATGTCTCTGACTGATTTATTCCGCTTGTCGTCTGAGGACTGGATCATGAGCCAGACTACTGAGTCGCCTTCCTGAAGACGTCGCATAAGTTTGGTTCTGGCGGGAGAACTCAAAAGGCTTGCTGCTTTAAGCTCCTGCAGTGAACCGTGCCAATGATTGATCGCCTGCCCCTTCCCTTTCAGCGAACGAACCACAGCTGCGGGAAGTATCAGATTGGTCTTTTGCTGCGTCGCGATCCAGAGGTCTCGAAGTTCCTGATCCATTGTCTGATTAACGTCGACGCGCAGCACATTAAGATTCGCGAGACCACCTCTGAGTGTCGATGCCTGCTCCAGTTCGCTGATCAGAGTTTCGTCGGAAGGCGACAGTGGTTGCTCAGAGAACACAACGAGTTCACAGGCGTCTGATCTCCATCGCTCCAGTGCAAATCGAAACACGGGAATATTGCAGGCCGCCACGATCGATGTACTGGTCAAAAGGATCAAAGTCGCGATGACTGATCGCACCAGTGATTGCTGAAGAAAAGTCCGACGCGGAGCTTCTTGCAAATCACCGTGTATCGGCTGAATTGAAGGTTGTTCGGACAAGCTATTCGAAGAACAAACCGTGTTCATTATCATTTTTTGCCCGAGACACTTCGACGAAATCAGTGTGACGTTTTTCATCGTGAAAAACCGATGAAACGAGCTGCAATTGCCGGCCATGCTCAGAAAAACCGTCCCGGATTTCTGCAATTCAGTTCGGCATACGCTTCCAGCATGTGCATCGTGTCAGGGTTTGGTTGAGAATTCAACCAGAGTTGCAAGGCATACGATCAGCCTCTTGAAAGACTGAGGATGTATACGCCGACCAGCATGCTCATAATACAGATGCCTTTGGGGATCGGATTCTTTTCTCCGTAGATTTTGATGCCGGCGATGAATGCAATTACGATCGATGTACGCCGGAGCGGAGAGATGACGGAGATAAGTCCGCCAGGAGTCTCAATTGCCGTGAAGTAAAGAAAGTCCGAGATCAAAAGCAGTACTGCAATCATCGGGATCGACCAACGCCAGTGAAAGGGTGTCGCCACTCTTCCTTTTAGGTACCAGTGTGTCACCAACGGAGTCATCACCAAAACAAGGTACACTGAGAACCATGCCTGGACAGTCGCCGCATGCATCTGGCAGGTCTGAAGCAGATACTTGTCATAGAGTGCACTGCATGCACCCAGCAGTGTTGCTATCACCATAAAGCCGACCCACCGGTTACGGTGGAAATGAATTCCTTCCTTGCGACCAACCAGTGAAAAGACAAAGAAGGAAATAAGAATGATGGAGATGCCGACCCATTGCCACAAATCGGGCCGTTCGCTCAGGAACAGGACTGCAATCGTGATGGTCCAGAAGGGGCTGCTCGCCCGAATCGGCGCGGCAATGGACATTGGCAGGTGCTTGAGAGCAAACGACGCGAAGATCCATGAGCTGCCAGCGATCAGCGATTTCAAGAACAGCAGAAAATGACCGGTTCCTGTCAACGCCTCAACTCGGAGGAAACCAGTAGGGATTCCATCCGGATAGAACTGCGAAAGCAAAATCAAAGGAGTCCACAGTGTAGCAGCCGTCAGGACGTTAAAGAACAACACGGGAGGAACCGCATTTTCTTTGAGCGACGCCTTCTTTGCGATTTCATAGAAGCCCAGAAAAGCGGCTGAGCATATGCTGAGCAGCATCCATGTCATTGTGAACGTTCTACTCAGGGCTATTCAGAGGCAAAGTCTTCTCGTCGCCCGTAAGTCGCATAGGCTCAGATGATTGAAGTGATGGAATGCGACGGATCGCCAAATCATCAATATGTGCTTCTTCAACTCCGTTGTGTCCCATCAACCCCATCGTTACGGAAAAGGATGTTGACGAACCGATCGGGCGAATCATTTCGAATTTGGTCCATTCGGACTCCAGTTCTGTACGAACACTGTTCTCCGGTCCAAGTTCGGAATCGAAGATGACCAGAGGACGCTTTGACTCGGGCGATGCCGTTCGCCCTTTTCTGACTCGTCCACTGA
>JBILXT010000453.1:0-5501 GCA_044378235.1 Planctomycetaceae bacterium | reverse complement strand
GTTCGTGAACTGTTCTCCTCCGATGGTGCGCCGCAGCAGCTGGCAGAACTATTTGGTCAGGGGCGGCCACTGCCGGAACTTCCTCCAACTTTTGCGGCGGCTCTTTACGGCGTAATGATCTTCGCATTGATTTGCGGAGTCTTCGGCTTTCGAACTCGCATGGCATTTCTGATCGGAACACCGCTCTACATTTACTTCAATCTGCTGGATGCAGTCAGCACCATGACGAAGTATTCCGTGATTGCTTCGCACATGTTGCTGATGCTGACTCTATCCAATTGCGGGGCTGTCTGGTCCATTGATGCAATCCTGCGACGCTGGAAGGAAGGCCCGGCTGCCACCGCTGTTCCTCCACGATTCCCTGTCTGGCCCGCACGTCTGATTCAGATGCTGTTCTGCTTTGTTTACTTCGGAGCGGCCATTACCAAAATTCAGACGCAGGCGTTCTTCAGCGGCGAGCAAATGCGGTACTGGATGCTCAGTAACTGGAACTACTCCAATCCGGCGGGCGAAGTGCTGGCGATGTGGACGCCCGTTCTTCTGGCTTGTGGATACATCACCGTTGTTTGGGAAATCACCTTTCCATTTCTTGCCTGGCGCCCGGCTGGACGCTTCTTTGCTCTGGGTGTCGGCATCATGTTCCACGTGATGACATGGATTACTCTGGGGCTCTACATCTTCCCGCTGATCTGTATCAGCGGCTATATGGCCTTCCTGATGGAAGACGACATCGTGGCGATTCGACGGTTTGTGCATCGGCTGAGAATTCCCACGTCGTTACTTGGATTCCCTCGATTCGCTATGGCTCGTCTGATTGAGATGCGTCCGCAGTCCATGCCTGCATCAATCCTGTGGATAGGATTTGCAGTGCTCGTCGCCGTGGCTTCGGCCGAAGCTGACTACCGAATTGATGTGTATGGACTTCGCGGTGAGAACGGCCCGCTGCCTCTGCGGAAGATTGATAGTCGCGATGCACTGGCCATGATCAATAATCCAAAGCCGCTTCGAGAAAAGGACAAGTTCTTTTCTTTTGACATCGGCAACATGATGGTCGGTGGACAGCTCGGCAATCGCCGCGACAAGTTTGAGTTCGGCGATATGATCATCGCTCATTGCAACATCAACCCACCTCACGAAGATATGTGGGTCGAATGTGTTGTGGAAGATACAGAGGGTCGAGTCATCGACAGCTCAGGTCAGTTCGTGACTCGCGATCAGCTCTTCGCGAACTTCAATTACGATGCGGCTAACAAGCTTGTCCCCGGTGAATACTGGATGGTGCTGAAAAGCTCCGGCAACGAGGTTGCTCGTCGGCCGTTTACTTTCAACGGCAATCCTCCGGCGGCATCTGCGATGAATGAGTTCGCCACGAACTAAGGTTCAAAAGGACTTGACGTTGTCTCTTCACCGAATTGTTGCGGTTATCTGTCGGGAAGTGACGCCGGCTGTCGCGGTGATCAGTGAGCCAGCAGGCAGTTTTGCTGTCGATCCAGTTCAGGAACGATCCTGAATTGGTCCAGCTGGCTGCAGAGGCTGATGTCAGAGTCATAGCCCAGGCTGATGAGGTTTCGGCCTCCCTGAGTATTCCGCATCGCAAGGGCCAGTCGCTCACGGATTATAAGGGCCGGAGCTTCGGAGGTGCTTGGCGCGATGTCTGCGACAGTTTTTCTCCATAGTGACCACGCCATCACCGCGCTGTCGTTGAGCGTCCAGCTTGCGGAAATGCTATTTGGGTTTTCCGGTGCATCATGTCCCATCAGCTCATCAACAACCGCTCCGGCGAATAAGACGTCCTCGCCCGTGACGATACCGTCGGTGCCTGCACAAATGAGGTGAGTGTTGCGATGTTCCTGACGAAGCCGGTCGGCGATCGCTGTACGATTGAGGAAGGCACCAATCAGAATCGTCGATGCCGTTGATGCTTTCAGGATCGCTTTCGTTCCATTGGTCGTCGTGAAGACGACAGTGCGTCCTGCGACCGCCGAAACATTGTACTCCACAGGGGAATTTCCAAAGTCGAAACCTTGTATCTTCACACCGCCTCGTTCGCCACCCAGCAGGATCGACTCCTGAGGCGACTGATCACGAAGTTGAAAAGCTTCTTCTGTAGTCCCGCACGGGATCACTCGTGTGGCCCCATTCTGAAGAGCAGTGATCATCGTCGATGACGCGCGAAGGATGTCGATGATGACAGCAGTTCCCTCGTTCAATGCGTCAGCTTCAATCAGCGACGGCAAAAGGTGAACGTGGAGTTGTGGGCTCATCGGATATCGCCTTTGCAGGGGAATCATCTGGTGGGATGCCGATTTGTTCGCAACCGTCTGCCAAAAGTAGAAAAAAGAACCGGACGCTAACGCGTTCCGGCTGATGAAAGCAACACCCCGCTCGTCCGATTACTGTGGCAGTCGACAGCAGTGAGGACTGCAGGGGCCAGCTTCGGGCGGAGGACATGAAGAAGCCATGGGCAGGCTGCCGGAAGAGACTCGCCCGGCGGCAGCGCTCATCAATTTTTCCATCTTCTTTGAACCGCATTTCGGGCATGCAGGCTTTTCAGCGCGTCCGACCAGAAGTTCTGTGTGATGTGAGCAGTCTTCGCAGAAGAATTCAAACAGGGGCATAGTTCGGATCCCGTCGTTGAGCGTTATTGAGCTGCAGTTGGCTGACCAACCGCGAACGAAATGTTTTGGAATTGCAGTGACTGGCACAAATCATACACATCGATAAACGGTTGTACGCGTACTTCATCGTGGATGTTCAGAATGATCCTGGATTCCGGATCGACAGCCGCAAGTCGTTGAAGTCGATCTTTCAACATGTCAGGTCCGGCGAGGCGTTGTTCGTCAAGATAGACGGCCACGGCGCCTTGTTCCGGTGAAAGACGAATCTGAATCGCCGGATGTTGCCATTCATCGGGATCCTCAGCCGGTTCCTGCGGATCTGCCGCCTGTGTGTTTCCCTTGAGTTCTGCCGGCATCAGTCGATCAGCGGAACCTCCCACAGACGCACAGATAAAGAACACCAGCAGAAGGAAGACAACATCGATCATCGGAGTCATGGTATCGCCATCCAGCGAACCCTGATGCTTCGGCCTGCGAGGTATCTTCATACGACGTCTCCTGCTGTCGTTAAACCGCCGATTCGCTCGGTGGCGAATGAAACTCATTCCAGCGTCGCCACGCATAGCTCCATTCAATCCACATTCGCATTACCGACCACAGCAGTCTCATGCGTTCCAGTTGATCGGCGGGCAAGCGAGTCTGCAGAGCCTGAGCTTCCCGCGCGGCCATATCCAGTCCCCAGCGACGTGCGAGTAGTCTGCAGAGACTGTCTGCAGAGAGATCCATCTCGTCGGAGTCTTCGTCCAGATCCTCGAAAGCAGCGACTTCTCGATCGTCCTTGATCAGTCCCGCACCGTCGGCGGTTACAAAAAACTCAAACATGCGTGAGCGATAAGGATCGACTTCCAGCGGACGAGTATTCGCCTGGGCTTCCTGGATTAATGTCTCCAGGCCATTCAGGATTTCACGAGCGATAAATCGAGCAGGATTACTCTTCTTATTATCGTCGCTGGCGGAAATGTCCTCGGAATTCATGGGGAGCCCGGAAGAAAGGTGAATAGACATCAAGTGCGTTGCAGTGAATAGTTCCAGTCAACTCTCGAATGTCAGCGTGCCTGAAATAATGGCATGAAGTGCCCCGAGATCGCTCTGCTGCGAAAGTGACTGAAACGTTGTCGTGTCTCAACACGAAGTCATGCGATGGCCCGCTATTCTAACTGTCCGGTGCACGCATCGCAACGAGGGGAATTTTCAGCTGGGACTCACTGGATCCCATAGGTCGGCTGCAGATTATGGCTCGTTTCCAGGCTTCTGAGGTTTCGCGGGGCGAAAAAATCTTTTCGATTCGTTCACGGCCGTACGACGAGTCGTCATACGGACCAGCAGAGTCATCAGGTAGTTCTTCCACCCGGGCACAACATACTGCCGACGTTTCTCCAGAGCTCTTAAGGCGGTCTTGACGACTTTTCCTGGCGGATGTGAGGTGTGTTTTTCAAGCCAGCCGGGGACACCGGCGAGGTCAAAGAACTCTGTTCGAGTCACTCCCGGGCAAAGAGCCATGACCGTCACACCGCGGCTGCGAGCTTCCGCCCACAACGCTTCACTGAAATGAAGGATGTAGGATTTGCTGGCCGCATAGGCGGCCATGAAAGCCACGGGCTGAAACGCCGCCTGCGACGACATGTTGATGATCGCACCATGGCCTTGTGACAGCATCTCGGGGAGCACTCGATAGGTGAGATCGGTCAGCGTCATCAGGTTCAGATTGAGCATCTTCCGGACTTCTTCCGGAGTTGTCGTTTCGATCTGACCAATGAGACCCATTCCTGCGTTGTTGACAAGCAGTTCAATTTGGACGCCGAGGCGTTTCACTTCTTCCATGAGCCGTCGACCGGATTCTGGATCCGCGAGGTCGACGGCGACAATATGGCATCGCGTGCCGTGTCGAGTATTCAGGTCGGTCGCAAGTTCCGTCATCTTGTCCTTGCGGCGAGCCGCCAGGATCAGATGCATTCCTCGACCGGCCAGCTGGACAGCGAACTCCGCGCCAATCCCGGATGAGGCTCCGGTAATCAATGCCCAGCGATCGTTGTAAGAATCCAGCACGCAGCGAATCTCAGCTAGTTTCGAGAAGTGTTTTGGGAGAGTATTGCTCGATCAGGATCTGCCCGCCTGCAGTCTACTGATTTCGATGGATCCAGAAAAGTCGTCGAGTGCTTGTGTTTCTGTCGGTCAATTTTCCGGGTTGTCAGATGCAGTCGGAGGATTCATCTGGTGATTGCACGGCGTTTGGTGGCTCGATGGCAGTTGACGGATGGGGCCACCAAGTCGATAGTTCTGTTGCTCGGTTAACGTCTGTCTGAAGCCCATCCGGTCACAGCCGTTTGATGGGTGAGAGGGCCTGAGCTTCAATACGATACACAAATTATTTGGGTTTCCTGTTCAACATCATCTTTCCGGCTCATTCAATGAATTCACTGCCATTGTTCCATGTGGACGCTTTCGCTTCTCGACCGTTTACCGGCAACCCGGCTGCGGTTTGCCTGCTGGAGGAAGCTCGCGACTTCGCGTGGCTGCAGAATGTGGCCGCGGAGATGAATCTTGCCGACACGGCTTTTTTACTTCCAATGGGAGACGGTTTGCAACTGCGATGGTTCACTCCGAAAGTGGAGGTTGAATTGTGTGGACATGCAACTCTGGCCGCGGCCCATGTTCTGAAAGAGCTGGCTCAGGCCGGTGAACTTCCCAGCCAGTATTTGCCGTTCTGGAAGAATGGGTGCATTCAATTTCAGAGTCGAAGCGGCGTGTTGACAGCGGAGTCATCGTCAGACGGCGTGACGTTGGACTTCCCGGCGACCAGTGTGCAAGCGGTCGAGATTCCGGATGTGCTGTTAGAGTCTCTGGGTGTCTCTGCGGGCGAGGTTCGCTACTGCGGCAGATCGA
>JBILXT010000101.1:0-19789 GCA_044378235.1 Planctomycetaceae bacterium | reverse complement strand
GCTCCACCTCGCCAAGTTCGCCCTCATTGGATAATCAGAACTATTGCACGCGCACTTCATTTCGCGCAGAGCCTGAATTCTGGCCACCTGTTCGCGGCCACCCATTCTTGGCATCACGACATCTGTAATCAGCAGGTCAACCTGAGCGATTCGGGGTTTCGCAAACGTAATAGCATTGGTCGCCGAATCCGCGGCCAGAACTCGAAACCCCGCATTCTCCAGCGCGATTGTTGAGATTGTTCGGACCGCGTCGTCGTCCTCCACCAACAGCAGAGTCTCAGACCCTCGACCATCCAACGGACAGACTTCGGGAACGGAAGCTTCTTCTCCGGAGGCAGCCACCGGAAAATAAAGTGTCATCCGCGTGCCCTCTCCCGGCGTGCTGTCGACCGAAACGGAGCCACCAAACTGACTGACAATGCCATGAACAACCGATAGCCCCAGGCCCGTGCCTTTACCGACCTCCTTCGTTGTGAAGAAGGGCTCAAAGATTCGTGCCCGGACAACATCCGACATTCCTTCTCCCGTATCAATGACGCGAAGGCAGGAGTATTCGCCCGGGGGAAGTGCTGTCTCTTCAGAATGGGGACCGTGAGTGACCGTCACAAAGTCCGTTTCAATAATCAGTCGTCCGCCGTGCGGCATCGCGTCACGAGAGTTAACAGCCAGATTCAACAGCACCTGTTCAAGTTTGCCCTGATCACCGACGATTGGAGGAAGCTTTTCATACTCTTTCATGGTGAGCTGAATGTCTTCTCCGATCAGCCGAGTCAGCATCCTTCCTGTCGACTCAACAATCTGGTTCAGATTCAGTATTCGCGGAGCCACAAGTGAGCGGCAACTGAACGCCAAAAGCTGAGAAGTCAGTTCGGCCGCGCGTTCTCCGGAACGGCGGATTTCCGCGACGGGATCACGGTACGGTTCGCCGATCGTATAGTCCGTCAGAAGCATTTCGGAATAGCCATTGATGACGGTCAGCAGGTTGTTGAAGTCATGAGCGACGCCTCCAGCCAGTCGCCCGATGGCCTCCATTTTCTGCGACTGCTGGAATTGCTCGGCAAGGTGACGCGATTCGGTCACATCACGACCGAAGCCATAAAATACACTTTCACTCAGCACAGGAATGATGTTCCACGACAGCCAGTGCCATTCCCCTTTTTGATCTCGAAAACGATTGACAAAGTCAGTGATGGACTGGCCTGACACGACGAGCTGAAGTTGCCGCAAAGTCTGTTCGCGATCATCGGGATGTACAAATTCGATCCACAGATGCCGCTGAAGTTCTTCTTCCGTCCACAGCAAAACCCGATCCCAGGCGGGGTTCGCCTGAAGAATGCTTCCGTTGAGATCTGCGATGCAGAGTAAGTCGGGGGACTGATTCCAGAGTCGATCACGTTGTTCTTCGGTCTGCCGTCGCTGGGTGATGTCGCGCATGACCGCACAGTTGTATTCGCGGCCTTCGTACTGCAGATAGTTCACCGTCACTTCCGTAAAGATGTTTCGTCCCTGCTTCGTGAGATGCGCCGATTCGAACGTAAAAGACCTGCGGCGTTTGACGTCTTCCCAGTGAGCTGGCCACTGTTCCTGCGGGAAATTGGGATCGATCTCCGGAACCGTCCGCCCGACCAGTTCATGGCGTTCATAGCCCAGAGTTCGGCAGGCAGCTTCATTGACATACAGGATCTCGCCTTCCGGGCTGACCCAAAAAACCGAATCCACCGCGCGGTCAACAGTGAACTGTGTGAGTTGAAGTGCGCGTTCGGCACTACGGCGAGCGGTGACATCTCGGAAACTCCAGACTCGTCCCACCGGCTGACCATTGATTCGCTGCGGCTGCGAGTATCGCTCGACAACACGTCCGTCCTGAAACTCCATCACGTCAAATGTGGCGACGTCCGGAGTCGCATAGATTTCGGTAACACGCTGGACGAATGTTTCCGGATCTTTCAACTGCTGCAGAACCTGCTGCATGCCGTCATGTTGATTAAACTTCGCGATAAGGTCTTCGTGGCGGCCCTCCTGGACCAACTCCGGAGGCAAGCCCCATGTCTGAAGGAACTGATGGTTAAAGTCCAGGATCCGCCCTTCCAGATCCACCACCAGAATACCGTCCGCTGTTGACTCCAGCGTTGCCAGCATTCTGGAGACCGTCTGCTGCATCTGCAGCTCAGATTCTTTGCGACTGGTGATATCGTGAGCCGTCCCGATGACCTGACTCACTCTTCCATCCGGAGTTCGCTCCAGAATCGTGTCTCGCCCGGCAATCCAGCGCCATCGACCCTGAGAATCCCGAAGGCGATATTCGGACTCCAGAATGACGCCGTCCTCGACGTTCTCCCAACGAGACAGCATCTGAAAGATACGCGGCAAATCCTCTTCATGGACCAGCGATGAGATCTGGTTCCAGCCCCACGTCAGGGCAATGTCGGTGTATCCAAGATCACGAAGAAGCTGGAAATTGGAATAGAGGATTTGCTGCTGAGTGACGTCAAAAACGTAGACCGTCAGAGGCGAGGCTTGTGACAGCGCTGAAACCAGCCGTTGACTGGATTCCAGGTCTGCCGCCGCGCGTTTCTGTTCGGTGACATCCTGGCAGGCCCCTATGATCTTCGTCGGAACTCCGCCTTCATCCGTCAGCACCTTGCCGACACTTGTCAGAGTTCGTTCTGTTCCGTCGATTCTTCGTATTCTTTCTTCGGTGCGATAGGCCGCGCCCGTGGCGCACGCTGTCTCTATCGCGTCTTCAACCTTACTCTGATCTTCGGGATGAATGTGCGACAGGAATCGTTCCAGCGTGACCTCGCACTCTCCGGGCTGATAGCCGAAGATGCGGTACAGTTCGTCAGACCAGGTCAGCCGTTTCAGCCGGATATCCCATTCAAACGATCCCAGATGGGAAAGTGACTGACTCTCCTGCAGCAGAGCCTGTTGATGCCGCAGTTTTTCTTCAGCCTGCTGTCGTTCCGTAATGTCACGGACCGAAGCCACGGAAAGTCGATCTTCGTTCTGGCTGAACGGACTCAGACGTATCTCAACAGGAAACTCGTGGCCGTCTTTGCGGCGATGGCGACTTTCGAATGTCACTCGCTCCCCGAGATCCATGCGAGCTGTTATTTCCTCCAGTCGCGCCGGTGCAGCAACGGTGTCAAACAGCATTGGAGTCGCGCCGATTAGCTCCTCACGAGAGTAACCCAGTTGCTGACAAGCTCGGTCGTTGACGTCCAGAATCTTGCCACCCCGCCGGAGCAGAAAGAACGCATCTGCTGTGTTGTTGATGAAGGTCTTCAGTCGGTCTTCGTTCTCAAGGATCCGCCACTGGTTCCGATAATGCTCGATCGCCACGCTGGACAAATGCTCGATCCGACTGATGGCATCATCCAGACGAACATTCAGGACGTCGAGTTCCCTGGCATACAGTGCGAATGTCCCCAGAATTGCGGTTTCGACTCCATTGGAGCTGCGAATCGGGACAGACCAGCAGGACCTCAGGCCAAATTGTGCTGCCAGCTCCTTGTAATCTTCCCAAAGCGGATCCGTTTGAATGTCATGAACCCGAACAGGCTCGCCTCGAAAAACTGCCGTTCCGCAGGAACCGGTTTTCGGTCCTACCTGAATCCCATCGATCGCTTGGTTGTAGACATCCGGAAGGCTTCGTCCGGAACCTACGCGAAGGGTTTTCCCGTCGGGCTCCAGCAAAAGAAAAGATCCCAGAACTCCGGGACATTCGGCTTCAATCAACGCTACCAGTTCATCCAGAATCTCATTCAGTGGCCTCCCCTCGGCAACGTGTTCGAGAAGTAGTTGCTGCTTCTTCAGCGTCCACTCAAATTGCCGTTGAGCGGTGATGTTCCGTGCAAATCCGGCAACACCAACGACTTCTCCGGTGGAATCCCGAAAGGGCGATTTTCGTACTTCATACGTCCAGCGAACATTTGCGTAAGTTACAATCCTCTCCCGATGGACCACGATTCCATCTCGAACAATCGCCTGGTCCTCTCTAAAGATCTCGGAGGATTCATCATTCGGAAAGAAGCAATCGTCACGCCTGCCGATCACATCATGGAGCGGATGGTTGAGGATTTTCAGCGCGGCGGCATTCGCATACAGATACCTTCCTTCACAATCCTTTACGAAAACTGCGTCGGGCGAATTTTCAGCCGCGGCTCGCAGCACGTCGACTGAGAAACCCGGATCTGAAAGAGACTTCGAACCTTCGCTCTGATCAGGCATCATTGCACCTTAACTCATCCCAGGCTGCATCAGAGATGCTTTTGGGCTCTGGCTGATGAGTTTCAAAACGTGTCAACACCGCGAGATGAGGCGATTCGGGCCTCTGCAGAGACCCGTCTGTCGAAAGAGTACCGGCCCTTAAGACCAGTCCTCGGCAACAGAATCATCGATCATCTCAATGAATTCCATGGGTGTACGTCCTGAAGTCCTCTGTATGATAACAGTCCGCAACGGAGCGCGAAGTCGGTCGTGATTTTCCTGGTGTTTGTTGCCTGCTTCATCCGGTACAAAGATCCCGGAACGAGTGGGTGGATCGTCTTGAAGCCGGCTGGCGACGCGTCTGCGTTTCATCGGCATTCAACGAATAGTCGAAGGCACAAAAAAAGCGGCCGTGCTGGTTAACCAACACGGCCGCTTTGAATTCAGAGCTTCGCAGAGAATCTCTCTGCATCTACCAGGACAGTAGATTAGCCCTTGTAGAATGGATGAGCCGCTGTATCGCGCTGAGCGATGACATCGTCAACCTTTGGCTCGTTCTTCATTGCTCGTTCGATAGACAGCTTGGTTGCTTCGTAGTTGTACTGATAGATCTTCTTGTCGTCAGCAGCTTCCCAGTGAATGAAAACGCCGCAAACGATGCAGAGCTTCTCAACCTGATCCTTAGGGATTGCTCCGGACTTAACGCAGTCCGTAACAGCGTCAGCAACAGCCTTCTGAGCTGGGCCGAACATCTGAACTGCCTGGCGGGCACCCTTGATCGTGACCTTGGTAATCATCACGGTGGATGGCTTTACGGCCAGGTTCGGAGTTGCAACAGCCAACAGATTGCTGTGGCCCATCTTCTGGTCAGCCAAAGCGTTTGCGAAAGCAACGCCTACCGGACCGCTCTTGTCACCAATCAACAGGTCGATGTGTGAAACTTCATTGCCATCACCGACGAGTGCTTCACCTACAAACATTGACATTCCATACTTCCTTTACAAAAACCAGTCGAACCAGAAAACAGCGACCGCAGACAGATTTGAGGTGCCTTCAATCGGCCGGGTCATCGGGGCACATAGGCCACAAAGAATCGATGATTGAAAACACTTCCGAGCCACACTTTGCAGTTGTCTGCGGAAGCAGAACTGTGCCTGCTTCTGCAATGGGGTACCTGTGTTGTGGACAAGGTCGCATGAAAAAGTGAACAATACACAGGACGAGGCCCTGCCAGACGAGGATCAGGCCCTGCTGTAACTGTTCATTCTTTGATCAGGATTGCGACTTTTGGCCTCATCTTCAACTGACCTGAAGCCGGAGTCCTCAACTTCGCCCGAACAAGAGCATTCTGGCGGATTTCGGACGGTCCGTTCGTTAATTTTGTGCGGAGCCAGCGTCCGCAGTTTGGCTCAGTCCGCGATTGCCGCCGGATTGCGTCCCCTATGCGTAGATTTCTTTGAGGATGCCGACCTGACTCAAATGCTGGGCGGCGGACGTGGCCGTTTTGTGGGCCGGATTCGAACTTTTGCCGAACTTCCTGACGTCGTTCGCAAAATTCGCAGCAATATCCCCCTGCTCTGGGCCGGCGGGCTGGAGAATCATACCGCTGTGCTGCATACGGTCATGGCTCAACGACCCGTGATCGGACCGGACCCGGAAATCATCAATCTGCTACGTCAACCTCGCAATTTCGCGGACTGGCTCTCTCAGTCCGGACTGAAAGTTCCTCGCCTCGCCTCCCCGGATAATGCCAATGCTAATTGCCTTTGGCTGAGAAAGCCGAATAGCGGTTCTGGAGGACTCGGAATCCGACCTATGCAGCCAATGGGTGATCTCCCGGGCGGAATTCGAAAGAAAACGACCTCAGAGGAATACCTGCAGGAATACATCGATGGTGTTCCGATGTCCGCCGTCTTTTGCGCCGATCACCACGGCTTGAGTTTGCTCGGCACTTCGATTCAACTGGTCGGTTGGCCCAGTCTGGGCGCTTCCGACTTTTTGTTCTGCGGAAACGTTGGCCCAATCAATCCCGGAGAGGATGTCACCCGGCAGCTCATTCTGGCGGCGGAGTCACTCGTCAATCACACGGGTCTGAAGGGCGTTTTTGGCGTCGACTTCGTCCTGCGGCAGGGAGAAGCCTGGTTTATAGAGGTGAACCCGCGCCTGACGGCTTCGCACATGCTTTACGAGAATCCGGCCAGCCATAACCACGAAGAACGAAGCCTGGTTACGAGGCATCTGGCTGCTTTTGGCTGGCGACCCGCAGAGAACACTTCCCCCAGACGTCAACGACTTCGTGCTGCGGACGCCAACGAGGTCCGTGTTCATGCCCGATTGATTCTCTGGGCGAATCAGGACGTCCAGTTCACGGACTCCCTTTGTCCATCGACTCATGCGGCGTGCACTTTCGCAGATATCCCGCAACCCGGGTCCACGGTTCCTACTGGCTCGCCGCTCTGCTCCGCTCACGTCACTGCAGGTTCACAAGACGAGTTGCTGAATCACGTCCGCGATATCCACGCGTTGGGACTCAATGGACAACAATTCTGTTGGCCCGACATCAGCCAGCAACTGCAACTGCTGCTGGAAAAATTCTACCGCAACTGCCAGCGTTCTCCGAAGACATCCGACCAGACCGTCTCTTCCTGAAAGCTGCCATCTTTCTGTGGCGTGATTTTCTGCACCGCGATATCCCCCAGTCGCGGAAACAGCCACGCATTGGAGGATCGAAAATCCTTGTCGTGAAACGTATGCCCCGAATTCAGCACGATATACTTTGATCGATTCAGAGGATTCGGAAAGATCAGGCTCAGACCATGATCTTTGGCTGACCATTCCTGGTCACCGACCTTGATCGTCTCTTCTGTCCACTCGACCGGAAGCTGCTCCAGCACCCGCTTGTAGATCGCGTTTGAACCCGGGTCTCCAAACAACACCAGATTATTCTTTGCGATCATGTCCTCGGTCACAGCCGTGTCGTCGACGACGCGAACATCTCCGCGCATCCATTGGGAAAACTCTCGTTCAAATCGTGACAATGTCCATTTTGACCAATCTTCAGCGGTCTCGTTCCAGGGCGTCGAGGTGCCTCGGACACAGATAAACGAACTCATAAACGCATCATCAATCGGCCCCTGCAAATCGGGCCGTTTTCGAAGTTCCCGATTGTCTGCAAATGATCGCGAATCGTCGTAGCTGAGCACTTCCCACCCAGCGCTGCCTTTGACGTAATACACCTCTGGCAACAGTCCATCAGCCGCCTGGCGACATTCCAGCGTGGTCCCGTCAATGATCGCGTCTGTGCCGACATCACGAACGATTCGCAGTGCCATGACATTGCTGGTCGTAACCTCGACATCTCCCGATTCATTAATCTTCGCTTCAACCACACTGGGTTCATAGACGTTTTCGACTTCCTCAATCGCCAGCCAGTCGCATTCGTTGTACTTGAGTGTGTGAGTTGAAAAGCGAATTTCCTTTCGCTGGCCGAATCGAGGCCGTCCTTTGGCAGACTGCTCCAGGTGAAATGCCATGAATTGCTTTTGGCTTTCGGGGTCAAACGCATGCCCCATTTTCGGTCCAACAATGACCTTGATCGGAACATCGAGGACCTCAGCAGCTTCCGCCATCGAAGTACTCGCCAATAGCTGCGGATCGTTTTCACCACCGTAAGTGCAAACCGGAACATTGAAGGCATTCATGGCGTAGTTGACGCTGTCATAAATCGCCAATGTGGCGTGCTGAGGATCCGGGCGCCGCTGTTCTGGATTCTCCGGATCCTGTTTCTGGTAGCGATAAAAATCGACGAATCCAGCTCCTGGACCAACCGACGACCACATCGACGGATAATGCAGTCCCAGATGCCACGCACCGGCACCTCCCATGGAGAAACCATGCAGCGTGATGCGATCTTCGTCGATGCGAAAACGTCGCTTCACATCGTCCATCGCTTCGAATACATCCGCCTCACCGGCAAATCGATACGCGTTGTTGCCGCGACCATAGACGTCCAACTGGATCCAGTTCTGCTCAGGCTGTCCGGCTTCCGCCTTCAGAGGCTTTCCATCCATTCGATGAATGAAGTTGACCTCGTTCATCTGATCGGCTCGACCATGCAGGACGACATGGAGCGGCCAGCGACGGCCTTCGTTGGGATTCACACCGGCCGGAAGCGTCAACGCGTAGGGCTGCACAGATCCGTCAACCTTGCTGACATAGCCACGAATCGTGATACCCGTTTTGAGCACCCAATCCGGCTGACCATTCGCCAACTGTTCCGCTCGAGCCTTTCCTTTGGCCAGAACGCCTTTAAGTTGATCCAGATAATCGGCCTTCGGAAATTCCTGATACATCAGCATCCAGGTCGCGGCTTTTTCAAACACGGCGACGTCAGCCAGCAATGCGGCGCCATCACGACTGCTCAGTTCCGGTTTACTCTTTAAGTCCTCAACACTCTTTCTGAGTTCATCGCGCGTTGCCGCCAGAGCTTGCAAGACCTCGGCAGATGGTGGCTCCGGCGCGGCCTGTTGATCCTTCTTGCCGTTGGCCTGATTCTGTGCAACGACCCATTCCGAGTTACACAGTATCACTGTCAGCAGAATGAGCCGGCCAAATCCGGAGGATGCGCGCAGCGAAAACATAGACGATCCACATTCAGAAAGAGCGTAGAGGTGAGGCTGTTACCGAGCGAGCGACTTCAGGCCGAAATCAAACCGCGCGCTCGGCGGATTCAAATCCACAGGTTTTGTGGGCTCCGTCGCAGAACGGGCGCTTTGCAGAGGCTCCGCAACGGCATAGGGCAAAAGTCTCTTTGCCATTGAGATTGAATGTGTTTCCGGCGGCATCGGTGATTGTCACTGGTCCGGTGACAAGAAACGGGCCATTATCCTTTACGATCACTTTTACGTCTGACATTTTCCCACTCCTGTTGAAAGGTTACGACAAGTCGATGCCGTAAAACCTGATGATTCCAAACAGGCTGCAAGCTAACCAGTCCCGTGTCGGGCCGCAATTGTCAGGGGACACTGCTGCGGACAGACATGCTCGGGGCGGAAAAAAGGGCGTTCGCTAGTTCGCAAAAAACAGATAGTTGCGAAGGCTGCTGGCGAGAGAGTTGTGGGCGACATAGTTCGGCCAAGAATGATCGTGGCCAATCAATGAGGACACATCCCTGTCGCGAACTCGAGATCCGAATGCTCCCAGCTCCCGACGATCCTTGGATGTAAATCCCGCCAGTCCGAGTGCTCGACTGGAACCAATTCTGCGCAGTGGATAAATCTGCAGGGCCGGGTCTTTGGCGTTGCGAAGGTTGATCAGACACTCCACACAGCATAATGCTCGCCCATATCGTTCTTCCGGATTCAGCCAGTCATGATCGATTGCAGAGGCCGTATAGACGACACGAATTCGGCGGCCTGAACAACCCGGGGTACAGTGGCGATGTCCTTCAACAACGCCTCCCCCCAGTAAATGCAGACCCGAAGAGATGATTCTCGTTCCGTGGCTGTGGCCGACAAGACAAATGGGGCATTCCGGAGGAAGGCTTTGAATCAGGCTGGCCAGATAAAACCCGTTGCGACTGGCTCGAGAACCCAGAATGGCCACGTCGATACTGGCCAATGGGGAAAGTGCACGATCGCTGGGCCAGGAGAAATAAATCATCTGAAACGGACGCCCGCAGGCACCGGCCTTTAACCAGCTATAGGTGTTGTGCGAATCCGGCAGCACGGACGGCGAATCCATAAAGCTGCCATGAATCACGATGCAAATCGGAACCCCGGGTATCAGCGACCCCGTGAGTTTTTCCATACTGGAAGGACATCCATCAGTGCACTCGTCGACTTTTCGCACCTGAGGACAGAAACGCAGTTGGTCGTTTTCAAACTCCTGAGGCGAATTCCACGAACTCACGATCCAGTAACCGGGAGTCTGAAGGGCATAAGGTTCGACACCACCCTCGATAGGCAGCGTTTCTGCAGGGGCCGCGGGCATCGGTTCGGCGGATGGCACCGGCGGAACAGGAGGAGCTTCTGCTTCGGGAGTTGAGATCGTTTCTTCAGAAAGAAGCGCGTCGAAAGCTGACTCTGCTGATTGAGATCCTTCAGTGTCCGGAGTGTCGTCAACTGGGATCGATAACTGCGGAGGAACTTCCGGAAGATCTGACTGCAGATCTTCTCCGGATAGCGCGCGGACCGGAAGCATCGCAACAGTGATCAAAGCTATGGCGATGAAAGCAAAGGCACGCAGAACTGCGCGTAGGCAGGTCGTCGGGGTGCGACAGGTTAAGAAAGATTGTGAGCCCATCTGATCTACCCGAAGAACAGGTGTGTTCAGCTCTTCCGTGAAAACCAGTCGACTCTGTACCGCCCCGAGAACCGTTCCATGTTATCGGAAGTCAATGCCACCCCATGTGCGCAGCGCGAGAAAGGGATGCTCGAGATTGTTTCGGAAGCAAGGAGCTTCGCCAGTGACGGTTTCCTGAGACTTCTCTGATCCGCATCGTGTTGAGCAGCAGCGGATCGATAAACCCGGACTAATCGTGCCTGACGAACTGGTTGCCGGGCAGTCGTCGGATCAAGCGACGCATTTCAAGAACCGTAAGCGTCGCAAGGACTCGGGAAGTCTCGATCGCGGCTTCACGCAGAAGATCGTCGATGTAGACGGGCTGCGTACTGATCAGGTTCAGGACCTGCGACTCCAAAGGATTCAGGACCAGTTCTCGTGGGGAATGAATCGTCACCGCGCTGGTCGGCGAAGTCGGCATCGGCAACGGCCCAAGCGCGCTGAGCACATCGTCGACGCCTCGCACAAGGGTTACGCCATCGCGGATCAGATCATGGCAACCTTCGCTGGCGATGCTGTCGACCTGTCCGGGCAGCGCGAAGACTTCTCTGCCCTGCTCCATGGCGTGTCGAGCCGTATAGAGGGCGCCGGAATTTCGTGTGGCTTCGATCACAATCACGCCCAGACACAACCCGCTGATAATTCGATTTCGCTGCGGAAACAGGCCGGGAAGCGGGCGTTGGTCAATCGGCATTTCACTCAGCAGCGCACCTTGCTGGGCGATTTCCGCGGCCAGCTCTTTGTGTTCCGGGGGATAAATATCGCGGACTCCGCTGGCCAGTACGGCCAAAGTTCGGCCTCCGGCCAGCAGCGCGGCTCGATGAGCAGCCGCGTCGATTCCTCGGGCGAGACCGCTGACAATCGTAAACCCGGCTCGAGATAGCCCGGCGGAAAGTCGCTCGGCGTGGCGACGCCCATAGGCGGTGCAACGACGCGAACCGACGATGGCGATGGCCAGTTCATCCTGCGGCAGCAACACGCCCTTTCGATAAAGAATCGACGGCGCATCGCAGATTTCGGGCAATCGTCGAGGATACTGGGCATGTGTTTGCGGAAGCACATCGATCGACAGATCCCGGCACTGTTGCAGGATTTCTCGGGCCTGATCAAGCAAGGTGGGATCGACCAGTGAGTTTGCGGTCTTCGTCCCGATGCCGCGAACTCGAAGCAGCGATTCCAACGGCTGAGCCAGAACCTGTCGAGCCGATCGAAACTCCGCTAGAAGCGCCGACTGAAGCTTGGGGCCGATGCCATCCGCCAACGTCAAAGCCACGGCGAAGACAAGATCTTCGGCGAATTCTGGAGACGGGTTTGGCGGATCAGGTCGCGACATTTCTCGTCCGGCTTTCCTTCGTGGGGGCGTCAGGGTGCTTTGAGTTGACGTACGATGGCCCCGTCCTGAATCAGGCCGACAAGTTGTGGAACTGGTTGCGTATGGAGCCGAACAGCGTTCCAGTGCTGGTCGGCAGCGACTTCGAAAATGGCCAGAGTTGCGGGCGGCACAAAGAGACTTTCTTCCGCCCAGTGACAAATCAGGCCACCAATTCCCGGATTATGCCCGACGACCAGAACGCTGGTTTCGTCGTCGTCGCACTCCTGGCCGACTGCGGAGGCAAACGAGTCGGCAGTAGCGTTGTAAAGTTTGTCACGAACGATCAGAGGACCCGACGAGCCGACGCCGGCCGCGATAATCTCGGCCGTTTCCTTCGTTCTAGCTGCCGAGGATGCAATGATTCTGTCCAGCGTAATCCCCAACGCCTGCAGATGGGCGGCGACTTTCTCTGTCATCGCGCAGCCGTCCTCGGTGAGATGACGATCAAAATCTCGCATCCCTATCCGGGCATCTTCCGCGCGGGCGTGTCGCATCAGGATGACAGTCTTTGTCATTGTCATTTTTCTAATAGCCGATCTTCGTTTTGGGGGGGTTCGTCTGTTCGATTCTGTGCGGTCTTCATCTCATCCTCTGACAATGGTTGTTGCTCTGCTTTATTGACCTTCAGCGAATCGAAATTGAAATCCCTCCGGAGGAAATTGTAAACTCCCGCAAGGCTGCGATGTAGTCTCACCCTGGATTTCCTCCCATATCGAATGGGAAGTCAGCCGTTTGATTCCGGTGAAGACTGGCAAACGCCCCGGGAGGATGAAGTGTACGATGACCGATTCCACGGAAAACGTGCTGAACCAACTGATGCACGAGTGGAATTCCGCTCTGGCGTGGGAAATGCCAATAGGCCATCGCGACACGATAGGGCTGGCCCCTGCCGCTCCCAGCCAGCTATCAGAGATGACCCGGACTCGAACGCCGATTTTGTATAGGGGTTTGCCCGGCGATGAGAGAGAACATTCCCGCCGGTGGCTGGGAGACCGATTCTTCTTCTTTTTGAGCGGATCGCCACAGAAAAGGAGAATCGTTCCGGTTTCTTCGAGACTTAAGCAGCGACTGGATTTGGAAACTTGGTGGTTCGATCTTTTAAGGACTCTGATCCTTCGGTGTGATGCCGCGGAGGAAATGATCGTCGTCGCTGAGTCCACGGCACCGTTTCTCGCAGCGGCTCGTGCGGCTCGCTTATTCGGGCGTACTGCGCTTTGTTTTGAACTGCCGGCCACTCCTTTCTGTCGTTGTGAAGACGACCTTCGTTCATGGTTCTCGTCCTGTCTGGATCTGGTGAACGCGGCTGGCGATCCACCTGCTGACGAGACTGTCGAGCGTGTCGTCGTTTCACCGGAACTCACTGTCGACCTGACGGGGTTTGATGATCAAGAATCTGAGTTCTCGGCGCTGCCGCTGGGTGATCGCCTGTTGTTTGCGGCTGCGGATCGAATTCAGGTCTTATCGTGTCGAGCAAAAGGAACCATTGCGGAGCTGCTGCGATTGCATCTGCTCGACAGGGATCGCGCTCAGATGCCTGTACTGCTGGCGTGTGACGAACGTGGATCGCTCCCTGAATTGGCCACCGAACTTCCTGTCGGCTGGGTTCCGTGGATTCTGCAACCAGCGATGCTTCCGGAGCAGTCGAATGAAGCTGCGAACGTTCAGAGTCCGGTAAACACAAGAACCGACAGAGATCCGGCATTCATTCACAATCCATTACAGAACCCAAACGATTGGCTTCTTCACTGGACTCGCGCGGCGGCTGGCCCGTGGCCGGGAGAGACATCAGAAGACTTCCTCGATGCGCTGATTCTGCGAACGGAGACTGCTGATCACTCGGCCGTCACGACACTGCTGAGGATTCTCTCGGAGGGCATCCTGCGAGCATCCTCAGAGGGAATTCGGGGCTCATTTCCTGTCGTGGCGTTTACGGGTGTTCCTCTGCACGAGTTTCGAAAACGTCGTGTGTTCCGTAAGCACAGGCATCGTTTTGATTTCGAACCGTGGGGCATAGCGATCCGGAAAAACAGCCTGATGAGTCGTGGTGTCAGGCCTGTGATTTATGGCGACGATGAAGTCTGGAGTTCTTTGAACCACGAGGACCGGCCTTACTTTCAGAAGGCCACTGCAGGTGGAGCCACGAACAATTCTGAGGAGCTCGAATGGCGAGCGACGGGCGATGTCGATCTTTCTCAGTTTTTGCCAGCAGATGTCTGTGTGTTTGTGGATTCGACAGATGCGGCTCGGATGGTTTCGTTCCATAGTCCGTGGGAAGTGATCGTGGTCCCGGAATGATCTTGATCGGGCACTGCGGAGAACGATTGCTGGACCAGAAACCACTCTCCGTTTACCGCCCAGCCGCAGGCGCCGGCTCAAGATAAAGCCGGCGCCTGCGGCTGGGCGGTAAACGGATGAGGCAAAACGTTCGCCTCGCTGGGATTGACACCTGTTTAAGGGATTCTCCTGTTTTCCGCTAACGACTAAACCTTCCAAGTGATTGGTTGCGTTTTGGCAACATCGCAATTGCGCCGAAATCGGAATGGAATATTGAGTCGAGTTGAAAGTGTGTCAGGATTGTGTGCATCTCCTTGTCACCCCCTACACGCCTAACGGATCGCCGAGCCTGGCAAAATGACCACCGACTCAAGACCTCCGCAAGACTGCGAAATCACCTACACCGCGATGAGAGCAGCCTTCGTCAGCACACTGGACAGTTTGCTGCGATATGCTCTGGACCCGAATTCGGTATCTGACAATCCCACAGGATTTATGTCGTGTTTCCCGATGCTGAATGGCATGGCACCTCAAGTTCAGATGGAATGCCTGCTGCGAACATGGCAGCGGCTGCCAGACACTGTCGAAAAGCCCGAACTGCTGGACGAACTTGTGCTCTACGCAGCCCTCGAATCTTTGGCCAGTGTGACCTCCGAAAAGCAGAATGGCACGCTGCGAGTCGTCCTGAATGGACCACGAACCCTGACGGCCGCTCCTGAACATTGGTTGCACTCCAAAACCCGCTGCCTGCAAATCGCCGGTCCCACGCCACGCCAAACGGTTTTCCTGCGGGAACTGCAGCAGATTGAAGATCCTTGCCCCTGGCTGGAATCAGAAATGGGGGCCAATTGGTGCGAAAATCGTGAGGAATTGCTGGACCTGGTTGGTCGCTGGGTCGCTCAGAAAGACCTGATTCTGGGCTCAGAAGGCCTCCTGACCCGGGATGAACAGGATATCCTTCGGGCGTTTTTTGAGGAACATCCGGGCCTGGCAAGGTAAGAACGCTGCTCTGACGACTATCATGTGCCCCGCTGGCCGCGGCTTTTTGACTGGAGTTCAGGCTCTGACGAGGGGTTGTCGGTTCAGCGATCGGATCGAAAGAATGGGATGAACTAGAGGAATCGCACTCATGGCGAAGAAACAAGCCGTCAAAAAGGCTGCTCGTCCGGCCAAAAATGTTGCCAGGACTTCGTCGGCGTCCAAATTGGTCAAGAAGGTCATTAAGAAAAAACCGGCTGCAAAACCCGTCACAAAGTCGTCGGTCGCTCGTAAGCCCGCCGCCCCGAAGCCTGTCGTCGCTAAAGCCGCTCCGCCAAAAGTCGTGGCTCCAAAGCCTGTTGTCGCAGAAGTTGAAAGCCCAGCCCGAAAGAAAGGTGTTCGCAAAGCCACCATTACGACGGGCATCCGCGATGCTAAGCCTGTTCGTAAGCTTGGCCGGTCACGTATTCCGATCGACGCTCCACTGGATGTGGTTTTCCAGAATGACATGCAGGCGAAAGAAGCCTTCATGTTTCTCGGCATTCATTCGATTCGCGATCTCGAACAGTTCAATCCTGATGAACTCGTTTTGCGTCTCACTGGTCCAGCAAAGCTGACCGTTGGCCGTATCCGCAAGATTCTGGCGATGAATAATCGCTGCCTGACAGGCGACGAAGAGTTCGCTCTGGAGTTTCAGGAACTGCTCAGCCGACCTCGCGAATAAGCCGCGGCCAACAACTATAGATCACCAGGAAGCTCGGTTTTCAAAAAGCCGAGCTTCTTGCTTTTGACTGCTCCGCTACGCACGCTGGATTTGTTAAACTCGCGGCCGCCTGTGCCGTTTGAAAAGACATCCTGTCTCCAATTTGAGTTCTTGCCCCAATGACCGCTTCGTTTCCTCCTGTTGAAGATCAGCTCCGAATTATTACTCGCGGCATCGAAAAAATCGTGCCTCAGGAAGAGCTGCGCAAGAAGCTCCAGCTCAGCAAAGATACGGGAGTACCACTGCGAATTAAGTACGGCATCGACCCGACCGGTATCGATGTCCATCTGGGGCACACGGTACCGCTGCGAAAAATGAGGCAGTTTCAGGATCTCGGACATCAGGCCGTGATCATCATCGGAAACTACACCGCGCTGGTAGGTGACCCCAGCGGCCGTGATGAAGCTCGCAGCAAGCGGCTGACCGAAGCAGAAGTCGAAACCAACGCGAAGACCTATCTGGAACAGGTGGGCAAAGTCGTTGATATGTCTCGAGCCGAAGTCCATCGCAACGGGGACTGGTTCGGGAAAATGTCGTTTGCGCATGTGCTGTCGCTCTGCGGACGAGTCACTGTGGCCCAGTTGCTGACCCGCGACGATTTTGCCAAGCGTTATCGCGAAGAGAAGCCCATTTTTCTCCACGAATGTCTCTACCCGATCATGCAGGCGTGGGACAGCGTCGAAATCAAATCGGACGTGGAACTGGGCGGTACCGAGCAGCTTTACAGCTTTATGCTGGCCCGTGACCTGCAAGCTCAGGAAAATCTGAATCAGCAGATTGCCGTGATGTCCCCGATTCTGGTCGGTCTGGATGGCATTCGCCGTATGGGCAAGAGCCTCGGCAATTATATCGGGATCAGCGAATCGCCTTACGACATGATGAAGAAGTTTATGCAGCTTCCTGACGGTGTCATGAAGATGTACTTTGAACTCCTGACAGAAGTTCCTCTGGATGAAGTCGACCGATTGCTGGCCGGCCATCTGAAAGAAGCCAAAGTCACGCTCGCCAAGCTGGTGATTGGACAGTATCACTCGGCCGCAGATGCCGATGCCGCGGCTGCTCGATGGCAGGCGGAGATTGGTGGCGATGCGTTGCCGACAGATATTCCGGACGTCGTGCTGGCCGCGTCGAATCTGACCGACGGCACGATCACCGCTGTCAAACTATTGACGGCCCTCAATCTGTGCCCCAGCAACGGGGAAGCTCGTCGCCTGATTCAGGGCGGCGGTGCGAAACTGGGTGAAGAGAAAACGACGATCGAATCCCATGACCAGCAAATTGCTGTCACGGACGGGCTTTTGGTTTGGGCCGGGAAGAAGAAATACTGCCGCGTGAAACTCGGATGACCGCCCCGGTCGTTTTGAAGTTGGGCGGCAGTCTGCTGACGATTCCCGATCTGATGGACCGTCTCGAGGCTGTTATTTCTGGGCTGCGTCCTTCGCCTGTCCTGATTGTTCCAGGAGGCGGTGCGCCGGCCGACGTTATTCGAGATCTCGATCGAAAGCTACTGTTGTCCCCGGGGAAAGCTCATCGCGACGCGATTGCTGCGATGTCGCACAACGCCGCCCTGCTCTGCCGGCTCAACAAATCGTTGCGACTGGTCCGGAACCACGACGAAGCCAAACGAGTCTGGTCTGAGGGCCATGCGGCCGTTCTTGATGCCTCTTCATTCTTGTTCGACCAGCCCGGCAACACCGGAGATTCTCTGCCAGCGTCCTGGGACATCACCAGCGATTCCATAGCCGCCTGGACCGCTCGACAATGGCAGGCCGACCGATTAATTCTTGCAAAATCCTGCGACGCACCAGACACGAATCTGTCTACTCTGTGCCAATTGGGGATGGTCGACAGGGCTTTTGAGAAGACCGTGGGAAACGTTCGTACGGAGTGGCTGAATCTGCGATCGCCGTCAGTCTGCTTTGTGTCCATCGGCGAATAGTCGCCCACTTTTCCTGATCTCTAACTTCCGGGCCAACAATTCAGGCGTTCGGATGTTCGTTTCGAGACGATGGATCACGTTGAAGTCGATAGACTACTGCTCCGTCAAGATAAAGAATTCGGTTTGGTGGTAGTGGATCTTGCTAAAGATCCCTTGGTTGCTGGACCTTTAGCAAGGTCCAGTACCCGAAATTCAAATCTTGACAAGGCACTACTGTACTTCTTTGGTCTGATCCGTTCTATGGCAACCCGATCACCAGGCAAGGTAACCAAGACTCGTGACAACATCCCGATATCACAAGCAGATGCTGTTCGCCGGAATCGGCAAAGAGGGACAGCAGAAACTCGCCAACAGTCGAATCCTGTTGGTCGGCTGCGGTGCTTTGGGCTGCGTTCTGGCCGACGCGATGGTTCGTGCTGGCGTGGGACATGTTCGGATTGTCGATCGTGACTTCGTTGAACTCAGCAACCTGCAACGTCAGGTTCTGTTCGATGAACAGGATGTGGCCGACCACCTGCCCAAAGTCATCGCGGCCGCTCGACGACTTCGACGAGTCAACTCCGAAGTAACGATCGAACCAATCGTGGCCGATGTGGACTATGCCAACATCGCGGAACTTGCGGATGGCGTTTCTCTGATTCTGGATGGCACGGACAATTTTGAAATCCGCTATCTGATCAACGACCTGTCGCTCGAAAAAAACATTCCCTGGATCTTCACGGGCTGCACCGGAGCCGTCGGCCAGGTCATGCCCGTGTTTCCGCATGAGTCAGCCTGTCTGCGATGTTTGATGCCGTTACCACCTCCGCCAGGGGCAACAGAAACGTGCGATACGGCTGGGGTGCTGGGGCCGGCTGTGAATGTCGTCGCTTCACTGCAGGCCGCGATCGCTCTGCGAATTCTGGTGGGGCAAAGCCAACAGATTGATCGCAAACTGCACATTGTCGACGTCTGGAATGGCTCATCTCGTGCCGTCGATGTGAGCAAACTCCGGGAATCCCAACAGTGCCCAGCGTGCCAGAATGGTGAACGCTTGTGGCTGACTGGCAGCCAGCGGTCGGCCTCAACGGTTCTCTGCGGTCGAAACGCGGTGCAGATTACTCCGCCTGAAAAACTGGCCCTCTCCCTCAGCGATCTCGCGATTCGGCTGGCTTCCTCCGGGAGTGTAACGTCCAATCCGTTCCTTGTTCGCGTTACAATTGCCCGCTCAGCAGAACAGCCAGAGGTCGAATCTCCGGGCGGTAATGCTGTTGCGACCAGTGATACGACGCCGTTTGAACTGACGATTTTTCCGGACGGGCGAGCGATCATCCGGGGAACCAGCGACCCGGCTGTCGCTCGGACACTTTATTCTCGCTACGTTGGCACCTGAGCGATACTGTTCCTGAGCCAGAGTTTCTTTACAGGCGGATTCCATGTTTTCTCAGACTGTCGAGTATGCCTTGCGAGCCGTCGTGCATCTGGCGATGAAATCTCCGCAACCGCAGAAGACAGCGGAGATTGCTGAAGCCACGCAGGTCCCGCCCGCTTATCTGTCCAAGGTTCTGCAGGGCCTGAAGGAAAAAGGCATCGTGCGTCTGCAACGCGGGATCGGAGGCGGCGTCGCACTGGCTCATCAACCGGACCAGCTCACTATTCTGGATATCGTCAACGCTGTCGATCCGATCAAAAGGATTACGACCTGTCCCCTCGATCTGAAGTCTCACGGCACCCGGCTGTGCGCACTGCATTTCCGAATGGATCAGGCGCTGATGTCGATGGAGACGGCGTTCCGGTCCACAACCTTGGCGGAACTACTGCAGGATTCCAATCCCAGCGTTCCGCTGTGTGATCAGATTGCGGCTAAGTCGTAGGCCGTCGTCAGTGCGGTAGCAACCGTTTCAACAAGCTGCCGTCGTGGAACCGGCTTCTT
>JBILXT010000452.1:0-5505 GCA_044378235.1 Planctomycetaceae bacterium | reverse complement strand
ACCCTCCCGCACCAGGACGACAGCGATTTCCGGTCGCCTTCGTCTTTTCAAGCCCACCACAAGTTCTGCAATACTCACTGGAGTCGAGAATGAGTTCCCTGGTCTACGTCATTCCTGTTATCGGCCTCGTCGGACTCGCGTTCAGTGCCTATCGGTATCGATGGGTGGCCAGTCAGGACCCCGGAAACGAGAAGATGCAGGCCATTGCTGACCGCATCCGAAAAGGCGCGATGGCCTTCCTGAAGGCTGAGTACTCCGTGATGCTCGGCTTTATTCTGGTGGCCACAGCCCTGATGTTTCTGTCGGGCAATTCGAAAGATTCTCACCCACTGGTGGCGTTGTCGTTTATCACGGGAGCGTTGTTCTCGGGGCTGGCTGGCTTCTTCGGGATGCGAATTGCCACGCTGGCCAACGTGCGAACCGCAAATGCCGCTCGACGAGGACTTGCGCCGGCTCTGCTGATTGCATTTGGCGGCGGATCCGTGATGGGAATGATTGTCGTTGGTCTCGGAGTTTTCGGGCTGGGCGGATTGTTTGTCGTCTTCCTGAAAGTCCTGGGCAGCGAAGGAGCGTCTTTAACACGAGTGATTAACGTTCTGACGGGATTCTCCTTTGGAGCGTCTTCTGTTGCGTTGTTCGCGCGACTTGGCGGCGGGATTTACACCAAAGCCGCTGACGTTGGCGCTGACCTGGTAGGAAAAGTGGAAGCCGGAATTCCGGAAGATCATCCACTCAATCCCGCGACCATCGCTGACAATGTTGGTGACAACGTAGGTGACGTCGCTGGCATGGGAGCAGACCTGTTCGAAAGTTACGTCGGTGCGATTGTCGGAGCGATGGTACTTGGGGCCACGTTTGCATCGCTCGATCAGTTTACTTCCACCAAAGAAGGCATGAACGCTGTCCTTCTACCTTTGATGTTAAGTGCGGCCGGAGTTCTGGCCTCCGTCTTTGGAACATTCTTCGTTTCTGGTGGTGATGACGTTGATCCTCAGAAGGCACTGAATCGCGGTGAGCTGATTGCAGCGGCAGCCATGCTGGTCGCCAGTTACTTCATCATCACGATGATGTTGCCCGCCACGTGGACTGGTGCTGATGGCTTCGTCTATACAGAAATGGGCGTCTTCTGGGCATCGCTGATTGGCCTTGGAGCGGGCATTTTGATCGGCTTCGTGACGGAATACTATACCGGCTCAGGTCGTCGTCCGGTCCTGGATATTGTTGAACAGTCTGTCACCGGAGCCGCGACAAACGTGATCGCCGGCCTCGGTGTCGGGATGTTGTCGACCGCGATTCCGATGCTGCTGATTGCCTTTGCGATTCTGGGTGCTCATGAAATGGCAGGGCTCTACGGCATTGCGATTGCCGCCGTGGGAATGTTGTCCAATACCGGAATTCAGTTGGCCGTTGATGCTTATGGCCCGATCGCCGACAACGCGGGCGGGGTTGCTCAAATGGCGGGGTTGCCGAAAGATGTTCGAGCACGCACGGATCAGCTTGATGCGGTTGGGAATACAACGGCCGCCATTGGAAAAGGCTTTGCGATTGGTTCGGCGGCTTTGACTGCATTGGCTCTGTTCAGTGCCTATATGACGACGGCCGGCCTGAAGTCGATCGACGTCGCACAGGCTCGAGTTATGTGCGGTTTGTTCATCGGGGCGATGATGCCGTTTCTGTTTTCTGCATTGGCAATGCGAGCTGTTGGGCGAGCCGCCACGAAGATGATTGAAGAAGTTCGTCGTCAGTTTCGAGATATCCCGATCCTGGCCAAAGCTCTGGCCATTTGCAAAGCTCAGGAACATGTGCCGATGGAAGAATGGTCCGCGGCTGATCAGTCCGTTGTCGATCAGGCGATGAAAGAAGTTGACTGCGACCGCTGTATCGCAATCTCGACTCGAGCATCCTTGCGAGAAATGGTGGTTCCGGGAATTCTGGCCATCGCAGGTCCAATGGTCGTTGGGTTCATGGGCGGCGGAGAAATGCTGGGTGGACTTTTGGCGGGTGTTACCGTCAGTGGAGTCATGCTGGCGATCTTCCAGTCCAACGCTGGCGGGGCCTGGGACAACGCCAAGAAGATGATCGAAGGCGGAGTCACAATCAACGGCGTTCAATACGGCAAAGGCAGTGCTGTTCACGCTGCTGCGGTCGTCGGTGATACCGTTGGCGATCCGTTCAAAGACACTTCCGGTCCATCGCTCAATATTCTGCTGAAGCTGGTTTCGGTCGTCGCTCTGGTAATCGCTCCATGGATTGCGGTGAAAGCTGAAGTGCCGGCAGCTCCTGAAACCCCGGCCGCGGTGGCTCCAGCAGAGACTCCTGAAGCACCGGCAATCTGATCAGCCACGAATTACGATTTGCTTCAATCACGATGCAACTGTGAGTGGTCTCCTGGAATTCCACCATGTTTGCATCGTGTTTGTCGTTTATGCCTGCAAGAATTGGTTACAGTTTGTCTGCCAACGTTTTGTTTATGCATACTCATCTGGTCATTTCGTCTGATGTTCACTTTTATCGATCTCTTCGCCGGAATCGGTGGCCTTCGTCTGGGACTGGAAGCCGCCGGAGGCGAATGCGTATTCTCGTGTGAGATCGACCGGTATGCTCAGAAAACCTATCAGCATTGGTTTGGTGAGCAGCCTGCTTCAGACGTCACGCATTACACATCCGGCGAAGGCGTCCCGGATCACGATCTGCTGGCGGCCGGGTTTCCGTGTCAGCCATTCTCCATCGCCGGAGTCTCCAAGAAGAACAGCCTTGGTCGAGCCCACGGGTTTCACGACAAAGCTCAGGGCACGTTGTTCTTTCATCTGGCCAATATCATAGAAGCCAAACGTCCATCAGCTCTGCTGCTGGAGAACGTCAAGAATCTGCGTTCGCACAACAAAGGCGACACCTGGAAAACTATCTCCGATCGCCTGAATGAACTGGGTTATCAGGTTTTCGACAAGACCATTGATGCGGCCAGCTATGTGCCTCAACATCGCGAACGTATTTTCATCGTGGGGTTTCGACGCGATGTGTTTGGAGACAACATTCCCTTTCGATTTCCCGAACCACCGCAAGGCAAACGCCCGAAGCTGTCAGATGTGCTGGAGAAGGAATCGAAGGTTCCTGAGAAATACATCCTGACCGAGCATCTCTGGAATTATCTTCAGCAGTACGCGATCAAGCATCAGCAAAAAGGGAACGGCTTTGGCTGCAGCGTGGCTGATCGCAAAGGGATTACTCGAACCCTGAGTGCTCGCTATTACAAAGACGGCTCCGAGATCCTGATCCCGCGCGGCGAAGGCAAGATTCCTCGCCGTCTGATGCCGCTGGAAGCCGGGCGACTGATGGGCTTCCCGGAAGAACTCGTCAGAAAGCAAGTGGTCTCCGACACTCAGGCCTACCGCCAATTCGGCAACGCGGTAGTCCCCAAAGTAGCGGAAGCCGTTGCGCATCAGATTGCAGAAATTTTGGCATGCTGTAAGCGAAGAAGGTAGCCCCCTTTTGGACTGCGGCAGCCTGCTGCCAAACACCGGGGTTAAAGCTCGTTCGGTTCAGAGTGGTTGTCCTGGGCAGGCTTTGGATTGGACTGCTGCAGCAGCAAACTACAACAATCCAAACTGAGCCGTACTATTTCGCTTCTTCGGAGCTTTTGGTGCCAAGAGTTATCTCAGATGACATCGGGCCATAACTGCAAGGATATCTTTCCGCCGCTGCGGTTCTCACAGCAGATCCACAACTTCGCCGGCGAACAGATCGGTCAACACATCGTCGATGGCTCGGAAATACCAGTCCGTTGAGCTTCCGCCGATTACTGAGTCGTCTTCACCGGCGTCATTCAGAACGTCGACTTTTGCTTTCAGCGAAAGACCGAAGAACCCCACACCCGTTCTCAGACGCGTGATACGAGCTGTATAGGAGCTGCTGGAGATCCAGGCCGTGCGGATGTCATCCAGACTGTTGAAGAATGCGTCATGCACCGTGCGTCCTGCGATGAGAATATCATCGTCAGCCGTCAGGTAAATTTCCTCGATGCCTTGAATGTGCGTGTTGAGGAGAGTCGTCAGATTCAAAGAAAAGCCACTACCGTCCAGCCGCAGAGTATCGAATCCGGTACCTCCCAGGATTCGGCGAAACGTCAGATCCGAAACGGCAAGAACATCGTCTCCCTGAGCACCGTGCAGCACATCCGCACCTCCATTGCCCAGGAGGACGTCATTTCCTCGACCACCCACCATCACATTGGCCGAACCATTCCCCGTTAACGTCTCACCACTCGAAGATCCGGGATGTGTCACTGCCGAAGTAAAATTTTCCCCCAACAGCAGGTAAGCTTCTCCCGAATTCGATCTGTTGTTTCCAGCTCCGTCTCCACCCACCGCGCCGATCAGGAAATCATGAAATCCATCACCATTGACGTCTCCCGCGCCGCTGATGCCGCCGGAAGATATAAAAAGGGTCTGATCGCTCGCATCTGCACCAAAGAACTCGATGCCAGCTGAGCCCAGACTGGATAACTCAATCCTTGATGGGACAGAAGTTCCACCAAAGATCAAATAATGGTCGCCGGCATTGGCTTTGAGATTGCCTGCTGCATCGGCATACCATGCAGAGATGAGAACATCATCGAAACCGTCGGCATTCACATCGCCGACCCCAGCGACTTCCGCCCCGCTCTGGTCATCAATGTCAGCACCCAGAATCGTTATGCCTGCCGCGCCGATGTTGCCCAGGTTGATGGATGTTGAAAGCGAGGGGCCACCAAAGACGATATAAGATTCACCCGAGCGGCTTTTGGCATTCGATGTGCCGTCTGCGAACCAGGCACCTATCAACAAGTCGTCGTAGCCATCGCCATTGAAGTCTCCCGCTTTGCCGGTAGAGACCCCGGCTCGGTCATTTTCGTCCATGCCCTGAATCTTGATTCCCAATGAACCAAGACTGCCAAGGTTGACTGCAGACGGAAGCGAAGTGCTTCCAAAAACGATATAGCCCGTTCCGGCCGTGTTCGCCGATGCGGCGCCATTATCCAGTGGAGATCCAATAAGGATGTCGTCCAGTCCATCACCGTTCACATCTCCCGCGCCGCTCAATGAGGTTCCACTGTAGTCATAATGGCCAAGACCGCTGAACGTTACTCCCCCGAATCCTGGAATGGCAACGTTAATCGCTGTCGGAAGAGAATTGCTGCCATAGATCAAGAAGCTTTTTCCAGCCCTTAGAACAGACCCAACAGTTGATTCCGGAGAACTGACGAGTACGTCGTCGAATCCGTCACCGTTGACGTCACCCGCTGCAGCAAGATCATGTCCCAGAAAGTTTCGTGCAAACGATTCGCCGTTGATGACAACTCCGTTTGCCCCGAGCGAATTCAAGTTGATTGTCGCAGGCATCGATGCCTTGCCAAAGACAATGTAGGCTTCTCCAGCTTCTCCCGTGCTGTTATTCAAACCGTCCGCCCATTCAGCGCCAACGAGCAGATCGTCGAAGCCATCTCCGTTGACATCACCAGCACCGCTG
>JBILXT010000451.1:0-5513 GCA_044378235.1 Planctomycetaceae bacterium | reverse complement strand
TGTGCGTGAACTTCAGCGCAACCCACAACTTCTTGAGGCGGCGGACAGAGAAATCTCGGTGCTGTTTTGTGATGTCCGTGGTTTCTCCGGCATGTCAGAGAAGCTCGATCCTCACCTGACATTTGCAATCATGACCGATATCCTCGACGGACTGACGGAATGCGTTCTGCGTCGGAACGGCGTGGTCATTGACTTCTACGGCGATGCCATCGCGGCCATGTGGAACGCTCCCTGTGCGCAGGACCAGCATCAGCAGAAAGCTCTGGACTGCGCGATGGAAATCTCGCGTCAGATTCAGCTGATCAATGAGAAGTGGAGTGACAAAATTCCGGCGTCTCTAAGGGTCGGAATCGGCATTCATTCTGGTTCAGCGCTTGTCGGTAACGTGGGCGGCCATCGCAGAATCAAATACGGGCCGCGCGGAACCACAGTGAATATTGCCAGTCGAATAGAAGGCCTCACAAAGTATCTTGGCGTTGATGTGCTGCTTTCCGGACAAACAATCTCCAGGCTCAATATTGACCCGCAGAGAATTCTGCGGCTTGGGGAGTACCAGGTTGTTGGTATCCAGACACCGATCGAACTCTACACGCTCATCAAGGCGGATGGGACGGCCGGTAACAGCAGTGTGGTCAATCAATATCTTGCGGCCCTGGAAAAATTTGAAGAAGGCCAGATTCAAAGCGCCATGACGATCCTGACACAGTCGTCGGCGGAGTTTGTCCAGTCACCGCTGAAAACGGCTGCGGCATTTCTCATGGAAGAACTTGAGGGGCGTGTGCACAGTCCACAGCAACACCATATCCCCTACATCAGAGTCGAGTCGAAGTAACGCATGGCTGATCCGTGACATACTGGTCTCCACTCATTATGCCTGACTATGTTTCGCGCACGAATGAGCCCGAAACCCAGTACCTTGTCAAGATTTGAATTCCGGGTAGTGGACCTTGCTAAAGGTCCGGCAGCCAAGGGATCTTTAGCAAGATCCACTACCATCAACCCGACATCAACCCGAATTCTTTATCTGGACGGAGCACTCGCCGATTCGACGCAAATGCGTGCACAAAGCCCCGTGACGTCGTTCTGGATATCTCCGCTGACGAGCGGCGGCTGATTCTCGGGTGGCGTTCGGCTAGCGCCTCAGGCTCAGAGTTTTTCTCGCTGATTGACGAAAAGCGGAAAGAACATGGAGCATTACGGCCCGGCCGGTCGCCGAGGGAAGAATTTTCAGGAATCTTTGGCCGAGGTTTTGAGTGGCTCTCGATGGGAGAGGTAAGGGGCCGGCTGAGCCGGATCTTACATCTGCAATTCACGGGAGAATCATCATGCGTCGTTCGCTGGAAGCCATCCGAAATTCAATTCGTCTGTTGTCTCGCGGAATCGCCCAGAAATCAGCTCGAAGAGCGGTGCGCCGTATTCGCGCGGAGCAAACCGAGTCGCTGGAGGTTCGCCAGTTGTTGACGGGGACTTTCGAGTGGGCCAATACGCAGGGGCAACTGGCCGATGGCGTCGAAACGGACGCATCTGGACATGTTTACACATTAGGCAATTTTAGCGGAACCGTGGATTTCGATTCAGGTCCCGGCGTCTTCGAACTTACAAGTGCAGGTCCTTCGGATATTTTTATCACAAAAGTTGACGTCAATGGCGTGTTTCAGTGGGCTCGGTGTATCCGGGACACGGCGGGTGGCAATGATGGGGCAAAGGGAATTGCTTTGGATTCCGCTGGGAATATCCACATCACTGGTGCGTTTTCGGGTGTCGTGGACTTCGATCCAGGCAGCAGCGTCGCAAATTTAACCTCTGCTGGCAGCGTTGACGTTTTCGTTCTGAAGCTGGACAGCAACGGCAACTACGTCTGGGCTCGCCGTTTAGGCGGAAGCTTACATGAACTCTCCGCGGACATCGCCGTGGACTCAGCCGGAGGCGTCGTGACAACAGGCTGGTTTCTTGGGACCTCCGACTTCAATCCCGGCGCAGAAATCAACAACCTGACCAGCGCGGGGAACAACGCGGATCTCTTCGTATCGAAGCTGGACAGCAGCGGCAACTACGTCTGGGCTCACCGAGTTGGTGGGACCGGTTTTGACGAAGGTTTTGGCGTCGCTGTGGACGCAGCCGGTAACGTTTTTGCAACCGGCCTCTATAAAGGGACCGTCGATTTTAATCCTGGAGCCGAAGTGAACAACTTACCGGGCGAGGCGTTCATTCAGAGCACATTTATTCTAAAGCTGGACAGCAATGGCGACTACGTCTGGGCTCGCAGAACAGGAGGAAACGGGTTTTCCTGCCAACCCAGCGACATTGCCGTGGATTCCAATGGAAACGTGCTGACAACGGGCTATTTCAGCGGCACCATCGATTTCAATCCGGGCGCTGGTGTTAACAATCTGGCTACTGCCGGGAAGCGGGATGTTTTTGTTTCGAAGCTGGATAATGCTGGCGATTACGTCTGGGCTCGCAAAATGGGGGGAAGCCTCGATGATGAGCCCGAGAGCATCGCAGTGGACTCGGCTGGCAACGTCTTCACGACAGGCCAATTTCGAAGCATCTCCGATTTCGATCCCGGCGCGGGTGTCTTTAATTTGACCAGCGCCGGGAAGACGGACACCTTTGTCTCAAAGTTGGACAGTAACGGGAACTTCGCCTGGGCTCGTCGAATCGGAGGAACTGAAGAAGATAAGGGAAACGCAATTTCAGTTGATAGCTCCAAAAACATTGCGATTGTCGGTTCTTTCTTGGGAACCGTAGACTTTGATCCTGGTGCGGGAGTCAGCAGTCGGACAAGTCAAGGCGGTGCTGATGGGTTCACGCTGAAGCTGACGCCCGATATGTACTTCGATCTGTCGGGGCGCAGCGGCGATGTCAAACTGGTTCGCAACGGGAACAATGTGGATCTGTTTTTCAACGGAACGATGACAGCCGGACTCTATCTTCTGATGGATCAGCAGCCGATCAGCGAAATCCGATCGGTCCGGATTCGTGATATGCAGGGCCTGGCAAACTCACTGACCCTGGATTTTCAATCCGGCGGAGTTTTCAGCTTCGCCGGCGGAATTCACTTCGCTGCCGGATCGGGCAACAGCGACAGGATTCGGATCCTTGGCGTAGCAGGCCAGTCTGCCTCGATTCGTCAGCCATCTGCGTCGAACGGCCTGAATCAGCTGCTGATTGACAACGAACCGATCAACTTCAGTGGGACCGAAGGAGCGGTCATCACGGGTGTCACAACGCTGCTGATTGAGCCTCCAAAGTCTGATGATGTGTTGATTCTGAACCCAGGGACAGGAATCAACGGCGCTGTTGCTTCCAGACTGACAGGAACCAGTGGAGGGGTCAATCTGTTGCCGCTGACTTTTCATGACGTGCGTAATGTCAACATCAAGACCGGCACCAACGATTCCAGTGATTCAGGCGGAAACGATCTTGTGTCCATCAATCAGGGCGGTCTTAAGGCTTTAGGCCTGCAGAACCTGACGATTGACACCGGGATCGGCAAGGACAGACTGATCCTTAACGCCACGAATCTTCAGTTGGGTGCCGCAGGTGGTGCGTTCAGATATCTCGGCGGAAGCGAAACGAATGTGCTTGAGGTGCTTGGTAACACGGACTGGACTCTGACCAGTACTAAACTGACGGCCGGTGGTGGTGGCGTGCTCCAGCTGAAGAGCGTGCAGTCATCGATACTGACTGGCGGAAACAGCAACAACATTCTGAATGCCGCCCTGTTCGACGGAACCGTCACACTCAACGGTCTCGGGGGCAATGACTTCCTTTACGCTGCAATGCGTTCCAGCATCCTCAACGGCGGCGACGGAAATGATTACCTCTTCGCCGGTCTGAGCAGTGATTCGCTCAACTGCGGGACTGGAGCCGACCAGATATTCCTCCGCGGCACCAACTCGGCAGATCATCTCACTCTGCAAAGGACCAGCACCGGTAGCATCTATCGGCGACGTCTAAAGGCAGCCGGCTCGCTGCAGGAGACGGATACGATCACCTCAGGCGGCAGTCTGGAAATTACAATCAAGGCTTTTGACGGCGACGATCTTATCGCCGTTGACTCTCTTTTCTCGCACCGTGGTACCGTCGACGGCGGCCTCGGAACGGACACCTGCACTGCTCCGCGTATCTGGAAGAGAATCAGTTGCTGAGTAGTGAACTTGATACTGCATGACACATCCACGCGGACGCGTCATGCTTTGATCAGACAACCGTTTTCTTTCTGACTGCTTCCTGCCGTCGCAAGTAATCGTCCGACGGCAGGCCAAAGGAGATGCTGTTATCGCTGCACCGCTACTTCGTCGTTTCTCGCACGCAATACACGTGACTGCCGACTCGAATCAGCAGGCTGCCGCTGACGGCAGCGACTCCGTATTGAGTCGGCCCTGAAAACATCGCCGAGGCCTGTTTGCGCTCGGCACTGGTTTCATCCGGTTTTGGGGCACCGTTGTCGGTCGGCGGCGTGTCCGCTGGCCATAATTCGTTGGCGGCTAGTTCCTTGAACTCTGGTCCGGCGGCCAGAACTGTTGTCACGCCATCTTTGCCAAAGAAGTAAATGCGATCGCCCAGGGGCAGAGGTGTCGCCCAGCAGGACTGCTTCGTCCGCTGAGCATATTTCTGCTCACCGGTGGCTGCGTCGATGCAGTAAACGACGCCAACTCGATTGACCCAATACGCAAAGCCCTGATGAACGAATGGAGAAGCCCAGGACGGAGTCGCCTCAGCCGCTGTCCAGACCTTTTCCACTTTCCAGCTATCACCTTCAGGAGTCACCTTCAACAAAGCATTCGACTTCTTCGCTCCTTCGGCGTTCTCCCCGGAACGACCCGGTGAGGCAGCAATCAGGAACTGGTCCTGCCCCACCGGCAAGGGAGTTGTCCCCGTGTTTCCACCGACTTCCGCGTACGTCCACAGCAACTTTCCATTCGCGGGATCGTATCCGTCGACACTTCCTGCTGAGCTGACAATCACCTGTGACTGACCGTTGATGGGAAGAATCGCGGGACTGCTCCAGCTTGTGCGGCTGGTGCGATCCGTCTTCCACAGAATATGGCCGTCCGCTTTGTTGAACGCGACCAGATACGACGGACCTTCATCGTCGATCAGCACGATCACTGAAGACTCGGTCTGTACCGGCGAACTGCTCAGGCCGAACTTGTTGATGAATTTCCCGTATTCCTTCGATAACGACTTCGTCCACAATTCTTTGCCGTCATGCGTCAGGGCAATCAAGTCGCCACACTCGAAGAACACGAAGACGTGATCCTTATCCACGACCGGCGTCGGGGCCGCTCGACTGATATAAACACTGTTCGGATCCGGAGCGGTCGACGTGTGCTTGTGATCCCACAGGATAGATCCATCCTTCAATGACAGACACACTGTGTGGCAGGTTTCCTTATTGTCGCCTTCCACAGTTGTCACGAAAACCTTCTCGCCCCAGATCACAGGGCTTGATTGCCCATGTCCCGGCAGCGATGCGTCCCACGCTACGTTTTCTGTTGGTGACC
>JBILXT010000449.1:0-5523 GCA_044378235.1 Planctomycetaceae bacterium | reverse complement strand
GTCTCTCGGAGCTTCCCGGAATCCCAGCAAAGCGTTTCTGATGCCGGCCAACAGCACTCTGAGTCGAATACGCTTTCTCCCCAACAAGGATTTCAACGGTACAGTGCGGCTTGGCTATTACCCTTGGGACCAGACACAAGGAACGGCTTCCGGCAACTTCGATCTCTCGACCGCGAACAAGTTCGGCGGGACCACAGCCTTCGGCGCGAGTACTCACTATGCAGCTCTGACAGTGAGTGCAGTCAACGATGCTCCAGCGTGGATCACCGGTGTCCAGCCGCCGCCGATGGCAGGGCAAAAAGAGGGCGAAAATGCGTATGGCACGACCGTTGTCTCCCTGACAGTTGCCGCCAGCGATGTCGATGCCGGTGCGAAGAAGGGCATTGCCATCTTCAGTGCCCCATCAGGCATGGGTTTGTGGCAGTTTACGATCAATGGCGGCAGCACATGGACCTACCTTCCATTTCCAGAGCAAAGCCGCAGCAATGCGTTTCTGATGCCGGCCAACGGCAACCTCAGTCGAATACGCTTTGTGCCCGACGGTGATTTTAACGGCACGGTGCAGCTTGGCTATTATGCCTGGGACCAGACACAAGGAACGGCTGGCGGCATTTTCAACATCGCGACCAACGACAAGCTCGGTGGGATGACAGCCTTCAGCACGGGCTCGCATGTCAGCACGCTCACAGTGATTCCAGTAAACGATGCGCCATCATTGCCTTTCGACGGTCAGCTGCCAGCGCTGGCTGTGCAAAATGAGGACGATCACCTGGCGTATGGGACGACCGTTGCCTCCCTGACCGCTAGAGCCGGCGATGTCGATGCCGGTGCGAAGAAAGGCATTGCGATCTTTAGTGCCCCAACTGATAAGGGCGTGTGGCAGTTTACAATCAACGGCGGAAGCTCTTGGAGCACCCTCCCTGCGACAAGCCGCAGCAACGCACGACTACTGCCGGCCAACGGCACTCTGAGTCGAATACGCTTTGTGCCCAAAAAGGATTTCAACGGCACGGTGCAGCTTGGATACTACGCCTGGGACCAGACACAAGGAACGTCTGGCGGCATCTTCGATATCTCGACCGCGAACAAGCTCGGTGGGACCACAGCCTTCAGCACGCGCCTTCTTTTCAGCAACCTCACTGTGATTGCAGTACCGGGCTAAAGTCAGCTCCGCGAGCTGCAGCAGTTGCACGACGTCGGTAGCGAGCGGTGAATTGCTCGCTACCGATGGATCCGTTCCGTGAATCGTGAATGTATGTCCAATAACCGCGGAGGTTACTTTGCCAATGTCGTACTGCCGGAAGTGACGAATCCGGATGGACGGCCGACTGGCGTTGGATTGGACAAAAATGTTACGTACGTAAGAAAAATGCCTCCTTGGACTGCGGCAGCCTGCTGCCGCTTTGGTTCGGGCAGCCTGCTGCCGAACGAAGAGTTTGTAAACTCATTGATTTCAGAACGGTTCTCCACAGCAGGGCTGTGGTTTGGAAAGCTGCAGCAGTCCAAATAGGTCAACCGGCCGAGAATTCTTTGATCATCGCATCGATCTGAAGCAGCACTTTGTGGCTTTCTGTTCGCTGGCGAAGCTTTTGCAGATAGTCCACGGCCGTCTGAGTTTTCTTTTTAGCCAACAGCCGAGCTTTCCGAAAACGAACGTCCCAGATCGCGGACTCCATCATCTGCTGAGTTGATCGGCGTTTTTGTTCGATCGAATCAACGTCCAGTCGAGCACTCAAGGAATCCAGCAATTCCTTTTTCTCAACCGCCGATAACGGCGAACCTTCGATTTCTGAAATCAGGTCGTGATACTGGTCGAGAGTTCGATTGAGATGTTCGAAAACGATCTCACAACTGCGCACCATTGAGGTCTGAAGTGCTCCGCGAAGTTCGGCGAGTGCCTGCTGGTTGGCAACTTTGGCCGATTCCTTTTCCATCACGTACGTCGCCTGCATCTTAGCCGTCAGTCGTGCCCGCTCTTCCTGAAGATGATGCTTTCGCTCCAGCAATCTGACTGCACGTTTTTTTGCTCGGCGAAGCAATCGATTCTCCGACCAGAACGTCAGGGAACGAGGCCAGATAACTCCCAGCAAGCGAATCAGTCCGGTCATCAGCACAGAACCAACGGCGACGCACAGAGTGATCACGCCAAATGTCAGCAGTCCTCCTCGAAGCACGGAGACGTCGAAATGACGACCGGCAATCCCGAACGCGTAGAGCATCGCACCGCAGGCGGATCCGGAAATAAACAGAAAGATGCCGCCCGCAATGAACCATCGCCCATCGAGGCTTTCTTCGTCCTCTGTTTCAGCGGAGGTAATGCGAGGATCTTTGGTCATGGGCCAGCATCGTCAGGGAAACTCACGGCATTAATCAAGGTCGTACTTCGACACGATCGTATCATTCTGAATTCGACTCAATGTACGTTCGAAGTTATCCAGAATATCCTTGATCAGTCGATCCTTCATAACTTCAGGAAGTCGTGATGTTCTGGCCTTTTCCAGAGCCGAGGATGCAACTTCGTAGGCTCGCTGCATGTCCGAGTTTCGTGAATCCAGCCGATCAATTTCCAGAGCTCGGACGGTTGCCTGGACGTAGGTCTTAATTGTTTCGGCGACTTCAACCGACTTTGCATCCCAGAACGCACGGCTTTCCCGGATCGCCGCTTCTGACTGATGAGTAAACAGCTGCATTTCAGTCCGATAGGCCAACCGAGCACGCTCCAGTTGATGAGCCGACTCGGCATTGCGCAGTCGCAACCGATTGATCATTCCCATCTGATCACGTTCAACATCCGCTGCTGAGGGCGCGGCCGATTGTTTGGGTGCAGTCGGCTCATTCGAGGAGCTTGTAATCAGCTCGGTCGCTGGGCGAACATTGACGGGCTCTGACTTTTTTTCCCGGCGAGAAAACTCTTTCATCAGTCGGTTGTTCAGATCGTCCGAATCGTCACTCATGTCTCATCACCTTTTGAGCACAGAACATCCGCCATCTCAGATCGCCGGAGCATCTTCCTGCCCGCAGTGCGTTCAGTCCAGCGAATAAGTTTCAGAATCCTGCGCCGACGGTCTTCGTCTGAATTCGGCACAAATACATATCTGAGGTCAAATACAGAACGCTCCCGTCGTTCCCCCAGGCCACGTTGGCAATTCGCTCACCCGTCGCGATTCGACCGAGCAGTTTCCCCTGAGGCGACAGGATCAAAACACCGCCGGGCCCCGTTGCAAACACGTTTCCGTGTTTGTCCACTTTCAGTCCATCGCCACCGCCGGGTTTGATCTGCGTCTGTTTTCCGCTGTCGAAAAAGACAGAAGGGGCGCCGAGATTCCCGTCTTCCTGAACTGGAAACGATCTCCAGACCGGATCCTGACCATCACTATTGGCTACATACAGCGTCTGATGATCCGGAGAGAAGGCGATTCCATTGGGTCGCGAGATCTCTCTGCATTGAACGCTCACCGTCCCGTTTGGCTGTAAGCGGTAGACGCCACAGAAATCAATTTCCCGGCGAGGATCATCAGCATGTTTCGGAAGTCCATAAATGGGGTCCGTAAAAAAGATGTCCCCGTTGTTTCGAATTGCCAGGTCATTGGGACTATTGAACCGTTTGCCGTCCCAGCGATCAGCCAGAGTCATCTTTCCGCCGTCTTTAGTTAGTACCGAGATTCTTCTGTCGCCATGCTCGCAGGAGACGAGACGGCTCTGCGAGTCGAGAGCCAGTCCATTGCTGCCGGGTTCCTTGCCGTAGTCAACAGCACCCGTGTATCCGGCCGGCTTCAGGAAAACTGAGGCTCCGATGCTTTCCTGCCACTTCATGACGGCATTATGCGGGATGTCAGAAAACAAAACGTAACCACCAAACTTGTTACCAGCTTCTGGCACCCAGACCGGCCCCTCTGACCATTCAAAGCCACCACAAAGAACCTGAATCGCCGCGTCTTTGGCAATCAGTTGCTCCAACTGCGGATCGAACTGTTCAACCTGGCCAATGGTTGGAAAGTTTGTCGTATTCTGAGCGAGCGCCACGGAACCACTCGCAACGAGACTCAGAAGAGACAAACATCCGACAACCAGAAAACTCTTCCGTATGCTGAACTTTTTAGTCAGGAACATTCACGGACTCCTTCAGGTGTTTCAGGTGGGCAACAATCGTGATTGTCATGATGACCAGCAACGACCGCGATGTCCATTTACAAGACCGGACAGAGCTCTCAAAGACGCTGAACAGCGATCTCGCAAGCCTGTAACGCTTCTGAACTTTCATCCCGCGTGGGATCCAACAGCCAAAGGTTCTGCAGCGTTTGGCTCGAGCACCTGATCCAGCACCGCAGCCAACGAACTCTTTGTGAACGGCTTCGTCAGGAAGACATCGGGCATGTCGGAGGTCTCGCTGCCTGACGGACGTTCAGGAGCATACCCACTGATCAGGATGATGGGCACGCCAGATCGAATACGATTGAGTTCGCGACGACATTCCCATCCATCCATTCCCGGCATTCGCAGGTCCATCAGAACGGCATCGAATCGTTGATCCGCCGCGAGGAATAGTGATACTGCTTCGGGGCCGCTGGCCACAGCCTGGACGTCATACCCCATCCGGCACAGAATTAACCTCAACACATCTCGTACATCGTGCTCGTCGTCAACCACGAGCAATCGAAGAGATTTGCCATCTGTTCCGCCTCGCTTTTGAACACCGCTGTCGCTCAACCTGGTACTGCGCAGTGCGGGCAACGAGACAATGACGTCCGTCCCGACTCCCAACTGACTGTTGATTCGAATCGTTCCCCCATGATCACGAACAATTCTCTGCGTACAGGCCAGGCCCAGTCCCTGACCTTTGGCTTTTGACGAATAGAATGGTTCAAACACGCGAGGCAGGTCAGCTGCAGAAATCCCGCAGCCGGAATCCGACACGACACATTCACAAGTTGGAGCTTCAGTCGACACACCAGTCACTCTTCGAACCTTCAGCCGAATCACGCCACCTCGCTGATTAGCCATGGCCTGGCCGGCATTCAAAATCAGATTCATAAAGATCTGCTGAACCTGTGAGCGATCGCCACGAATCACAATCTGCGGCTCCTCGGACTCAAATCGAATCTCCGCACCGCCTGGCAGGACCGAAGAAAGCAGAGGAATCAATGCTCGAATTTCCTGCACCAAATCCATTTCAGCGACAGTACGAAGCTCACGATTGGCAAACGACAGCAGTTGCCCGGTCAACAACTTGGCTCGCTGCGTGCCTTCGAGAAGGATGGTTAGCGACTCCTCTGCCTCATGATCTTCCGGCAACTGCGTCTTCGCCAGTTCTGCATAACCCACAATGCTGGTCAGGATATTATTAAAGTCGTGCGCGACACCGCCTGCGATTAAGGCCAGGTTTTGAAGCTGCTGACCAGGGTGCAGTCGCGATCGATTGCGCGAATGGGTAGTTTAGGTTACCGTGGTGGCTTCTGGTTCTAAAAAAGACACGGAGGCAACACAATGGATCTTGAAAAGCTGACAGCGGAAGAGCGACTCATT
>JBILXT010000450.1:0-5523 GCA_044378235.1 Planctomycetaceae bacterium | reverse complement strand
TCAATCAGGTGTTGCTGCCGGAAGACGATCCTTACTGGCCCATCTGGCTGAAGACGTTCTGTACCGAAACTCATATCAAACCGGATGCCGTTTATCTTGCTCCGGCCGATCGACGAGCAGCCGAAGAGCTGCGGCTGCCTTTCTTTGACCGATCACAGAACTTAAACGAAGGTGCCACAACCAACGCGGCTTCGGACAACACACCTCGCAATCTTTCGGCGGATCTTGCGAAGCTGAAGTTTCGCGAGATTCGGATGAGAACTCTGCTGGGTTCGCTGCGTGAACTGTCTCATCCTCAACGAGGCATCCCGGGATATCTCAAGGAACTTCGCAGCGCCAGCGAAGATCTGGGACATACGGCGGAACGGCTTGCGGCCGACAGTGTGATTCAAATCCGCAACTGGCCTTCGCCATCCAACGCCGCGTTAGTGGCTGAAATTCGTAAGTGGTGGCAAACTCGACAGGAAGGCTGGGCTCGCACGATAAACTCGGCCTACAGCGTTGTCGGCAATGGCCTTTTGTGGCCCATACGAGCGGCTCGGCGAGCACTCCAGGGAGATCCTGTGCCGGTAATGGATGATTATCGCAGTCGTGAGTGGGCCGCGATTTTGTCCGTCGTCGAAGAGCTGTTTGAAAAGCTTCAGTGGATGGCCAATTCCGGAAATAGTGTCATCCGACCGCGACTGGAAGCCGTTCTGAGCGGATCAGCTCGAGCGGACTTGTTGAATCTTCTGCGAACTCAACATGACGCTCTGGATTTCGATGAGGAACTCCGGGATGTCGTCAACCAACAAATGCTGCAGCTGGAGAAAACGCAGCCGGACTTGTTTGGTTTTTATCGCCAGCTCAACAACGTTTCCGCAGCTGTGCGACCGGTGACGAGTGTTGTGCTGTTCTCGGTGGGATTTGGTCCGGCCGGTGAATTGGTGGCTCCGATGCTGGGCCATGCCGCGGCTTCAGCCATGGTGCATGTCGTCGCCGACGTCGCTGGTGGTGCAACGGCGGCCATCGCGGGCGAAGCAGCAGTGTCCAAAGCGGCGGGGTCCGGAGCGGGCATGTTGCAGGCCTGGTTTCATTCTCTGCATTCCTCGTTCACGACTCGACGAGCTGCCTGGCTGACACGTCTGATTCATGATGAATTGCTGGGTGACCTTCCGGCAGAGCTCAAGGCTGCTGCCGAGCTGACGAAGTGTGAGGCGTGGTCGACGATTCAGGATTGTGTGGCAACACTTCAAAGGATTTGATTCATGTCACTGACACCTGAACTCGAACATCTCACCATTCTCGCCGAGATCGATGATCTTGTCTTGAAAGTGCGTCGATGGCTGGATCATTCGCCCGCCTGGGATCCGGCTCACAAAGCTCGGTCGGTGGTGCGGAAGATTGTGGAACGAGTGTCCACGTTACGAATTCGACTCGAATCGCCCATCGTCGTGGCGACGTTTGGAGGAACGGGCACCGGCAAGAGTACGCTCGTCAACGCGCTGGTCGGGCAGGAAGTTTCTCAGTCGGGACGACAGCGACCAACCACCACGATGCCGATCCTGCTCGTGCATCCGGACTTCGAGACGAATGCTCTGGGGCTTGATCTGAGTCAGTTTCAGATCAAGAAAATCGATACGCCGATGTTGCGGGATCTGGTGCTGATTGACTGCCCGGACCCGGATACCAGCGAAGGAGCAGACTCCGGCAGTAACCTGGCTCGGCTCCGAGCGATTCTGCCGCACTGTGATGTCCTGCTGTACGTGTCGACTCAGCAAAAGTACCGCAGTGCTCGCATTTCGGAAGAACTGGCCGATGCGGCGGCCGGTTGTCGGCTTGTCTTTGTGCAGACTCATGCCGATCAGGATTCCGATATTCGCGATGACTGGAAACAGAATCTCGCGCCGGCCTATCAGGTTCCGGACATGTTCTTTGTGGATTCGCGGCGAGCGATGCTGGAGCAGGCTCAGGGGCAGAGAACCTCCGGAGACTTCGGACGATTGATCGACCTGCTGACCAATCAACTGGGTGCGTCACGCCGAGTCGCGATTCGACGCGCCAACCTGATTGATCTGCTGGAAGAAGCGCTGACGTTATGTCGAGTCGACTATGACAAGCGGCTGAAAGAAGTTCGTTCACTGCAGGATATTCTCGAGCAACAACGCACAAAGTTGCGAGATTCCCTGACGACACAGTTGCGAGATGAATTGTTGTTGAATCGAAATCTCTGGGAACGTCGTCTGCTTGCGGCAGTCACCGACATCTGGGGATTCAGCCCGTTCAGTTCAGTGCTTCGATTCTACAATGGCCTGGGAGCATTTATCGCTTCTTTCAGTTTCTTTCGAGCACGCTCGTCGGCCCAGATGGCATTGATCGGAGCCATGCAGGGGGCGAGGTGGGTGAAGTCGAAAGTCGAAGAGAACGATGCGGACTCAACTCTGGAGCGACTGGCTTCGTTCGGAATTGCCGATCAGCATCTGCAGGAAGCTCGCATGGTTGTCTCGGGCTACGTGAACAGTGCAGGAATTCAGACGGAAGATTTCAGCGATCGGCGAGATCTCAGCCAGCTGCGTCGTCGGGCGGCTCAGGTGGAAGGACAGTTTCTTGGGGATGCTCGTCGAGCCATCGACCAACTGATTGAGGAACTGGCTGAACAGCACTGTACAAAGATCATTCAGTATCGTTACGAAGGCTTGTTTTTGTTGTATGTGGCGTTTCTGATTTTGCGAGTCGGCTACAACTTCTTCTGGAGTTCGTTTCTCGCGCCGATTCTTGGAGCCAGAGCTGAAGCGGAACCCTTGCTCGCGGTGGATTTTTATATTCCGGCGGTGTTGTTTTTAGTGCTGTGGTCGGGCCTGCTGGTCATGATCTTTATCTGGAATCTTCGCCAGGGCCTTACCGAGCGAATTCATCAACTGGCCCAGTCCATGGTGGAGACTCGAATCTCCGAAGGACTCTTTCCATCTCTGGAAGCAGCCTGCCACGAAATTACGCAGGAAGATAGATCACTGACCGAACTTCTGGAACAGACCTCCCGATTCCGGCGACATCTGGCGGATTCCACTGCGTTCCTCGGCAGCCAGCGCCGCATCTGATGCGAATTCCGGATGTGCCGAATCTGATGGATTGAAGAGCGCTGCCGGATTTACCGAAAACAGACCCAGGGGTATCCAAGAGTCGGACCGCGCAATGCGCCGTCGTAGACTTGCAACTGAGGATGAGGGGGCTGTCCCGATGAGGCGTATCAATGAGCAGTTGGCATTCGCGCAGATTCTGCCGCTGCTCGCTGCGATCAGCATTGTCTCCGGAAGTGTCGGGCTTGGCCAGGAACAGTCCACCAATGAGCTCGGTGCCAAGTCTCCCAAAGACGAACCGCAGGTGATTCTTCCAGAGAGCCCCAACAGGGTTCCGATTCGTCCTGCCTCCGGCGCTGTTCTGGAAAGCAACGATCCTCTGGTCAAGCTGGTTTACGAGACACGTGAAATCCAGCGACAGCGATTGTTAAACACAACGGACCACACTCCGTGGCAGATGATGCACGGTCTGTTGGGATTGCGACAGGACTTCCTGATCAATCATAATGGGCAGACAATCAACGGGCTGGAATGGATCAAAACCGGGCCTATGTTTAAGAACGAGCCGTGGTTTCAGAAAACCTCCCACGGTGGTCGCGCTCATCCGTACTCTGTTCCTTACGCGTTCGAAGGACACATCAACCAGTCGTTGGCAATTCTGGCGATGTGCAATTTGCCGCTCGATACTCAGTTCAATACTCCGCAGGGGCCGATCACGATGCGGGATATGCTGAAGAATGCGCAGATGACTGCCAACGCCAAAGAAGAAGTCACCTGGACCCTCTGGGCGCTGTCGACTTACCTGCCGTCTGATGCGGAATGGATCAACGAAAAAGGCGAACGCTGGAGCATTGAACGACTCGTTCTGCTGGAAACGGGCAAACAAGTCGGTGGCCCTACATCGCCATGTGGAGGAACTCACGGTCTGTTTGCTCTGGCACGTGCTCGCAATGTTTACCTGAAAACCGGTAAGCCGCTTCGTGGAGTCTGGGCTCAGGCTGACCAAAAAATACAAAAGTACATTCGAACGATCCAGACGCAGTTGAATAAGGACGGCTCCCTGTCCTCAAACTACTATCGTGGGCGAGAATACAAGCAGGACTTCGACAAACGCATGGCCAGCATGGGCCACTTGCTGGAGTTCCTGATGGTTGCCCTGCCTCAGGAACGCCTGAAAGAACCGTGGGTTCGTCGAGCCATTGAAGCGACGGCCAATGATCTTAAGAACAATCGAAAAGCTTATGTCAGCTGCTCTCCGTTGTATCACGCGACAGATGCGTTAACGATTTATCTGGAGCGAGTTCTCCCGCAGCAGCAGGCTGTGGCTCAGCAGCCGCAGAATACGAAAGCGATTTCGAATTCTCAGCCTTTACCATCGGGGCCTGCAACCGTAGAAACACCGGCGGCGACTACTCCGGGAACTGCTCCGGCAGCGACGAACTCAGCTGAGTCCGGCAAACCCGTAGTCTCAACGCCACCTGCTGTTCCAGGAGCAGCCGTTAATCCGGGCACGCCCGCAGCGATGCCTCAAACGGGAACTCCGGCAACGACAACCCCAGTGGGGACACCGTCGGGAAATCCCGCGACGCCTGTGCCTTCTGCTCCTGCACCGACGACTCCTGTGACACCAGCACCGATGCCGACGCCGGAATCCAAACCACCGATTCCTGACACAACACCGGTAACTCCTGCAGCTCCGACAACAACGCCGCCGATGCCGATGCCTGAGAATCCATTGAAGCAGATCCCACTTGTTGCCGGACCGGCAGAAGCAACTTCCATCATAATGCCGCCGTCGCCATTGATCGTTGCGGCACCTGTCAGCAACTCTACGACTCCTGCAGCAAAACCTTCGACGGATGCAGTGACTTCGGAAGCGACCGCTGAGACAAAAACCTCGGCATTACCGGAACCCGTTTCTACACCGGTGCCGGCAGAAAAGAAGCCAGCACAAAAGCGTTCAGTGGAATGGAAGGCAACTCCGATTGAACGACGAAAAACCATCGTTGTCGAAGGTCCTCCGAGTATCTAAGGTTCAGTGAGTCGCAGCCTGCCAGCGTTTGCTGCAAGCGCTTCGTGGCGTTCTAACATCAGCCCGTTGACCGCGCGTGGATACGGAGAAACGCGATAGGGCAACCACGTTGGATGCTTTTTGACATTCTGGACATTCGATTGTTTCCCGGGCTGTCTCCAGATTCCGAGCAAACCTTTCGCGGTGAGCCGGGAGTTCATGAATTATCCTGCCGATGCAGATTGCGGACCGTCCGGTACACCCGATACACGCTGTGCAATTCGAGTCTCCGGCTTAACAGGTTCACGCGCCGCACATCTGGTTGAGGAGTGCGATCGCCAGAAATGGTCGTCGCCTGACGAACACGGCAAATCGTCGTCAGACACTGAATAAAGAGCCCGTTTTCGGCTCCGGTTTAGGACAATGGCCGGTTGCCCCTCGTGCAGGAACGAGTGA
>JBILXT010000448.1:0-5532 GCA_044378235.1 Planctomycetaceae bacterium | reverse complement strand
GGTTTAAACAACCGCCCTCCTCCGCGCACTTCATTTGTCGATGAACCTTTATTTGCACCCGAAAAAGGGTATTTCGGAAACAACCCTTGGGGGAAAATGGTGCGTTTGTTCCGCCAAAAAAAAAAAATCCAGCCTCGAGAAAACAGCCACGAAAACTAAAACTTTCCTCGACGTTTTCAGAAATGTTCATAAGGTGCGCACCGACGGCGTGGAATCCTCTTCCATAACGTCGTTTCTGAGAGAGTTGGGCGGGCGATTGCATGGCCGTGATGGCCTGCCCGATTTCTCCGGAAAGAATGCCAGAGTTTGGTTCGTGCGAATTCCAAAAACGCTGAACCCAGGAAATCATCTGTTGCACATTTCGCGATTCTGAGACCAGATCAATGCGGGCAATTTCACCATCGATCGCGATGGGCCTGCATTTCTGCCAACGTGAAATCATCACTATCGCGGGGTGGCTTCATTCGTATGATGGGAGTCCGAGCGAGGTTCACGAATAACGAAGTCGAAATCTCTGTTGTCGCCTGGTCTTGAGCGGTCAAATCGGCTCCCTCTCGCGAGTTATTCCCAATCATCGGCGTCGAGACTGCATCCCGACGTACGGGAACAAGTCAACGCAGGCTTACGTTTTTCATGACAGGCTATTGGACGATTGCGGAACGAGCGGCAAGCAGTTCCTTTCATCTGACCAGTGATCCCTAAGTCCCTCACAACAGCCGCGACGTACTTTCAAGTCCCAGCCCCTGCAAGCCGCGTTGAACTGACCTTGCGCGTCGCAGAGACAACCCGCCATGTTCGTTTAATTCAAACGTGGCGCGAGGTTTAAGCGCGCGATGCAAAGGCTTGTTCACAACTGAATGTTGAATCGGTCAATTCATCTCTGGCAGCTGATACGAGAGTACGTAAACCACTACACCTAAGTCTCCATTGCAGAGAAAACGTCGACTTATCACACAAATCGTGGCGGACAAAAAAAATAGCGTTCCTTGAATCTGCCGGTGCTTTGTCTTTAAGAGAGGCTGTTTAGGGGCTATGCGAATAATGCGAAAATCAAAAGAATCAAGACGTGGTGCGTTAAAGTCGGGGCTTGCGGCGTTAGGTGGTTTAATTGCGACTCCGCTTTTCATGGGCAGCGAAAAAGTTAGCGGTGCCGTGACGCCCATCAAGTTCCAGAAGTTTGCTCAGAACATGCCGGTGCCTCCGGTGAAACAACCTGTTTCGATTGGCACTCCGCCATGGGAGGTGGGTGACTGTTTTCATGGAGTGGCGCCGGAGTATTTCGACAGGAGAACCGCTGAAGATCCATCCGTGGAATTTCCGCAGCTCATGCCGGAAATCTATTACGAGATGTCCATCCGCGAATCGATGGCCGAGATTCTGCCGGGGATCAGGACCCCGATCATGGGTTATGACGGTCTCTTTCCGGGGCCGACATTTCGGACGAGAAGTTGCCAGCCCATGGTGGTGAGGCAACACAATGAACTGGTTGACTGCGAATTGTCCACGCACCTGCATGGCGGTCATAACCCCAGTCACTCAGATGGTTACCCGAACTTCTATATTCTGCCTGGCAAGTCAAGAGATTACTTCTACACCAACACGATCCCGCGACTGGATGGCGTTCCGGATATCTCTGAGTGCCCTTCCACCTGTTGGTATCATGATCATGGGATGGATATCAGCGCTGAAACCGTGCTTCACGGTCTTGCCGGATTCTACCTGAACTACGATGACCTGGAGCTGAATCTCATCGGTCAAAATGTGCTTCCGGGTGATCCATACGACATCCCCATTGTGATTCAGGATCGAACGTTTAACGCCGATGGAACGATATTCTTCGATCCTCTGGACCACGACGGGTATCTTGGTGACACCTATGTGGTCAATGGCAAGGCGTTTCCAAAGTTTCACGTCCAGCGTCGCAAGTACAGGTTCCGCTTCCTGAACGGATGCAATGCGCGACATTTCGAACTTCGACTCAGCAACAAACAGCAGTTCCTCGGTCTGGGCACAGACAGCTGGTTGTACCCGCAGGCATTCTACCGCTCGACACTGCTGATGAGTCCGGCGAAGCGAGCCGATGTCGTGATTGACTTTACGAACGCTCCTTCAGAACTCTTTCTGGAGAACATCCTGGAACAGAACGATGGTCGCGGCCCGAACGGATCACTTTCGGATCGGGACATCAAGATTCCGGGAACTCAGGTCCTCAAGTTTGTCGTGGAGGGCGAGAAGCGTCCTGATTCGGCGACGGTTGAGGAAGGAACAAAACTTCGTCCGCACATTCCGATCACTGCAGAAGAAGTCTCAACAACTCGAGTCTTCGAATTCCATCGTCGAAAGGGGGCATGGCAGATTAATCAGGAATTCTTCGATGAGTTCAAGGCGAATGCCTGCCCGGCCGTCGGGTCAACCGAACGCTGGATTCTGCGGAACGGCAGTGGGGGCTGGTGGCATCCGATTCATATGCATCTGGAATCGCATCAGATTCAGAAGATCGACGGAAAGATCCCGCCAATGTCTGAGCGATTCAAGGTGGACACCAGCATGCTGGGGCCCAACACGGAAGTCGAGATGTTCATGAAGTTCCGTACGTTCAAAGGTCCGTTCGTGTTCCACTGCCACAACCTGGAACACGAGGACATGAGAATGATGTTTGTGTTCGATCCTCGCACCGATGGCCCGCTGAAGAACCAACACATTCAGCAGTTTCATCCCTAGGCCAGAGATCGAGGAGATCATTCAGATGAAGAAATTCGGAATTATTGCTCTTTTGGTCGCGTGCTTAATCCCTTTCGTATCTCCGTCTCTGCGAAGCCTGAAAGTTCTTCGTCAGAGAATGGCTGAGTCCGAAAGTGCGAGCCAGCTTCAGAGCCGAAATGAAGCTCGCGTGGCTGAACTTTCCGAAGCCCAGTTCAAAGCGGTTGATGAGTCTCGCTCATCAGACCGTTTTCCAAACATCCAACTGGTTGATCATAGGGGCAGGAAAGTGCACTTCTACGATGACCTGGTTCGGGATCGGTGCGTGTGCGTGAATTACTTCTACACACAATGCGACGGAAGTTGTCCGGGCACGACCACGATCATTAAAAAACTGAGGCGAGATTTAGCGACTCAGTTTGAGACTGATAAACTTGTGTTTGTATCAATTTCACTGGATCCGGAGAACGATCAGCCGGACGCACTAAAACGTTATGCAAAGGCGTATGGCATCACGGACGACGATGATCTGCCGGCATGGTACTTCGCTACTGGCAACAAAGAGGAGTTGGAACAGCTCAGGAAATCGCTGGGACTCTTTGAACTGGACGCAACTCGTGATGCCGACAAGTCTGAACATGCCGCGACCCTCACGTTTGGCAATGATCGACTCAATCGCTGGTCAGCCTTACCGGTCGGAATGAACTATGATCAACTGAAGACGGCCATGTGTCGAATGATGGGCAATTCTGCTCGTCAGCGGTATTCAGCAGTGTCAGAGTTCAGATCGGTGCCGGCCGCGATGACAGGATCTCGTGAAATGAAGTGAGCAGGTTGGCAAATTTCTATCACTCCACGGGTTCAGCTCACGCGGAATCCGGACTGGCAATACGGTTGCCAGGAATATGCTGGGCAGGCGAGTTTCTGAGAAGAACTCGCCTGCCTTTTTTTGCAACGCGGAATCTCAATGCCGTTCTCTCCATTCGCGTGGCTGATTTCCGGGCGGCAGATTGCTTATTGCTTGTGTCACCGTTGGATCCAGGAATTTGCCCATTCTTGTCGCGATGACTCCGCTGAGGCGTTTTACGGCCATTCCGACGCCGCCGGCACAACTTCCGAAGTTACGGAATAAAGTCCTCCGACGCGTTACGCATCCAACTGTTCCCGACCGACGGCGCTCAGATCTGACCAATGTCATTGCCCGAGGAGCCTGCTCAACAACCCGGCAGGTATCGGAACAGCAAATCGTCGATCCAGGTGGAATAACCGGCGCAATTGAATCCGGCCGGCCGGCCAGCTTGTGGCGAATCTCCATTCTGAAATCTCGCAATCGCGAGTAAGCCAGTGGAAAGTCCTGAAGCGGAATAGGGAGACCAGGGCGCAAGGCGACCAGAAATTTCAGTTCGTCCAGGCAGTCGTATTGGCGGACAGAAGAATTACGGCTTCAGAAAGAATTATTGGCGGACAAAAAAAATGGGACGGCACAATGGAATCAGTTGAGTTGCGTTGAACGAATCATTTGTTCCGACTCCCTGTTCGAATCGAACGAATCATCAACGCCGTTTCCGGAACCAGTCCTCTCGATCCTGCAGTGCGCCCGGCGCACGACAAAACCTCACCGGCTGAATCGGAGGGTGGATCGGCAGAGATTTCCGTCATCACGGAGCTCAGGTGTATCGCGTGAGCCCCGGAACTACTGAAGTCTGTTCTGACACGAGAAATGAACTCTTCGAGTCCTGCATAAAAGAGCTGCGTGTGTGCCAATTTCCCGGATCGGATTTCGGTGAGACCGCACTGGCAAGTTCTGATCAACCTTTCTGCAGTTCCTGTTCACTGAGCTGCAGCGCGAATTCACTTTTTTTGATGTAATTGGGAGAAGGTCAGTGCGAACTACGATGTGGAGTCGGAAGTTGCAGCGGCAGCTTGTGACATGGGCCTTGTTGTTGTGTTTTGTTTCGTCGTCGTTTGGTTTCGATGACAAACGAACGACTGGGATGACGGTCTTTTCCGTCGATGACAAGGGAAAGGAAACAGAACTCAAAACAGGCTTCGCGTTTGTTGTTGAGGGCACTGGTGGTCCTGGTACCAGAGTCTCCGCGAAATTCGATGATGCAACAGCTAAAGCTCTGGCAGGTAAAGTCCTCCGCCTGAAGCGATCCGGGGTCGTGATTGCCGAAACTGTCATGGGCAACCTGCCCACGCCACCGGCTAATACGCCAACGAATAACCCAACCGGGAATACGACTCCACCAACGTCTGGCCAGACAGCAACCAATGCCGAAAAGCAGGCCGTCGCCTCCGAACTCCAGAAGATACATTTGAAGGAATGGAAGGATATTCAGGAGCTGCATCAGGAAGAAATCGGTGACCTGCAGAAGCGAGTCCAGGCTCCCGAGCTGAATCAGGAACAGCGGGACAAAGTGCTGGCCGAATTCAAAACGGCTCTCGCTCGCCATGAGGATGATCGCAAGAATCTTGAAACGCAGCAGAAGCAGGAGCGTGGCAACGTTCTTGCCACTCTGTTCGGTGCCAATGGTCAACCCGCTGGCAGCAATGCAGATATTCAGGCGATGATTAATCAATTGCCAGCCAGTTCGCGGCCAACAACCGGTGGCGGCACAACGACTGGCAATGCGGGAACAGACATTGCTGGTTCCGTTGAGAGTGCAGCTCGTGGTAAGTTCTCAAACTTCCTGGCGTTGCCAACAAACCCACTGAATCCTTCGGTCGCAACAGATCCGACGCCTCCAATTACCGGGGCTCAGGAAGATGCGGCTCAGAAAATTGTCCGAGCTGTGTGGGTCATCGGTCACTTCCAGCATATCGCTCAGC
>JBILXT010000447.1:0-5535 GCA_044378235.1 Planctomycetaceae bacterium | reverse complement strand
AGGAACTGGAAGACATTGTCGCAAGCCAGACCAAGGTCATTGCTGCAGTTCAGGCCACACTGGCTGAAAAAGACCAGCAGTTGACCGACAAGGAACGGCTGCATGGTGAGCAATTGGCTCAGAGAACCAAGCAGTTCGATGAGATCTCCGCTCAGTTGTTGCAGGTGGAAACGACGTACTCAAACGTGCAGGATGCTCATCGCAACGAGATGCTGGTTCTGGATGACGAGAAGTCGAACAATACAAAGGCACTGAAGAGCCTTCGTAAAGAGAAGATGGAGATTGAAGACCTGAAGTTTGAACGTCCCGACGGCAGTCTGCTGTTTGTTGATCAACAGTCTGAACTCTGTACCGTGGATGTTGGTGCGGCCGATAATGTTTTGGTTGGAATGACTTTCTCTGTCTACTCCAAGAACAACAGCGGCGTCGGTCGTCGTCAAAGTGATGATGATATCAAGGGGAAAATTGAGATCGTCGAACTGATCGGCAGCAACGAAGCGAAGGCTCGGATCGTCCAACAGAAACGCGGAGATCCACTTGCGGCCGGTGACCCGATCTATTCTCCTCTGTTCTGGCCTGGTCAGAAGATTCAGATTGCTGTCGTTGGTTTGCTCGATTTCGACGGAAACCCGGGGACCGATCGAGAGGAATTTAACCAGATCGTCAGAACAAGTGGTGCGGAAGTCGTTCTCTACGTGGATGACACCGGGAAACTGTTCGGAAAAGGTGGAGCAGAACTCACCACTTCAGACATCCCCAATAACCTGACGTCGTCCGTGCGATTCCTCGTTCGAGGTAATCTGGGGGATGAGACGACCGAAGACAGTGCTCAAAAAGCCATCTATATGAAGATTCGCGAGCAGGCCATCGAAATGGAAGATGTGGCCAAAGGCAACGGCGTCTATGTGATGGAACTGGATAAGTTCCTGGAGTACGTTGGCTACACGAGCAAGCGGCTTGTGTATTCACCAACGAAAGATTACCCGGCTTATCTGCCGAATGGTGCGAAATCGTTGTCGGTTAACGGTGCCCTGGGATCTCGCGAAAGCTCGGGGGTGACCTCCGGCGCATTCTCAAAACGTCGAGCCAAGCCGTTGGTGTCTTTGGGGCAAACCACCAAACTCTATTCTCAGCCGGGTAAAGCCGACTGATCTCTCAAGGCGTGGGGACACTCAGAACGGATGAGTCCGGATTGATGTGACCCCGAGTTGGAGAGAATCCCCAACCTGAAAATTCTCTGTGGCACTCGATCTCGAGTGCCACAGATGTTTCGATCTGATGGATTGCCTGAGTAAGCAGGCTAGCTCGCTTCGACGCAGGGGATCGCTCGAATTTGCCCCACGAATTGCCCAGCAGCCTTTGGCGCTGAGCCAGGAATTGCACCCGGGACTGCGGCATTCTTCCGCAAATTCCAACCGCTTGCTGTATATTCCCACAGCGCATAGCCCATCGGTGCACTGCGACCGCGTGAGCTGATGCTCATCGTAAGATCTCTGACTTCATTCACCATGGTGTGAATCCCCCTAATTGACTTCCGGGAACTGTTCTCGACTGGCACCAGATGTTATGAGAACTTTCCCCCATACGCAAATGCCGAACATCCCAATCCACGATTCGGCACGAGCTCGGTTGCCATTTGGAATGCCTGGCAAGGCCAGGTATGGTTCCTGTCGCACGATCGCACGAATCAGGAAATGCCAGCGTGCGGCTGGCGCGGTCCGGTCATGTCTGTGTCTCTGATTGTGATTTGTAACACGGTCGGACCGGATGGTTTCTGTGGCGAGAAATGCCACCTGCCAATCTACGGAGAACTTGAATGCAACCGATTCTTGATCAGGAATCCGCCAACGCCGCGATGACGCTGGCCCGCATGTCGTTCCAGGAAGATCTTCGTGATGTCGGAGATGTCACATGCCTTTCTACGATTCCTGCAGATCTTCAGGCGACCGTTCAGATCGTTTCTCGCGAATCCGGCGTTGTCAGCGGGCTGCCACTGATTCCGATTGTCTTCCGGGAACTCGGCAGCGAAATCACCGCTGAAATTCCCATCCATGATGGCGACAGGATTCAGCGCGGTACCGTTCTCGCCCGCCTGAGTGGCCCTGTTCGTGCACTCCTGACCGGGGAACGAACAATTCTGAACTTCATGACGCATCTCAGCGGAATCGCATCAAGGACGGCACTGTTTGTCGACGCGATCGTCGGTACCAGGGCCTGTATTCTGGATACTCGCAAGACGTTACCGGGCTACCGTGCACTGCAAAAGTATGCCGTCAGGTGTGGGGGTGGCAGGAATCATCGCATGGGGCTTTATGATGGTGTTCTGATCAAAGATAACCATTTGGCGGCCCGCGGTGACTCAGCGTGCGCTTCCGCGGTCGCTGACGCTCGCCACTACATGATCGCATCGGGGCGAAACACGTCGATTGAAATCGAAGTTGATACGCTTGAACAATTGCTTGATGCTTTAAAAGAGAAGCCAGAAATCGTGCTGCTCGACAACATGACTCCGGACCAGCTTCGAAAGGCCGTGGCCCTGCGTGATCAGCATGGCCCAACCACACTGTTGGAGGCTTCCGGGGGCATTACTCTGCAGACAGTTCGCGACATCGCCGAAACGGGCGTCGAACGGATCAGTGTTGGAGGCCTGACACATTCCTCGCCATCTCTGGATCTCGGATTCGACTGGCCATGGTAATGGCGTAAAGCCAAAGCCTTGAGAACCTGATCGGGATGCCGCCGCTCAACAGCATTCGGCCGCGCGCGTGGTCGGTTTCCGCAGATCAGCTCGTTCCTGCTCCATTGATCCGCCCCAGGCTTCTCATCAGCGTCGCTGGACTAAAAGAACTCGTCGTAATGCATCAGATCATCTTCCGTGACGAGCTCGTACTGACGCTCTTTGAGAACTCGCAGAGCTTCCTCTTTTTCCGATGCGTAAATCGCAACCGCACCGCGGCCTTTCTTGCGATACATCAGCGGATAAACATACTGCACGTTTAACTCTGCCGACATCAAGCTGCCCAGCACGGATGTATGAGGCTGATCCGTATCCGGCAGCAACACGCCGATCACGTCGGTTTCGAACATTGTGACGCCGGCAAACGTCAGCAATTCATGAGCCCGTTCATAGTTGTTGACAATGATGCGAGCGACCGCGCAGTCGGCGGAGTCCAGGATACTCAGGGAGACAATCTTCAGGTCATCGCGTTCGACACGGCGAAGCAGATCGTGCAGCGAACCGACACGATTCTCCAGGAACACGATAAACTGCCGCAGGCATGGCCAGTCTCGCCCTCGAGTGGTCACTGGCTGGAGTGGTGAATCGTCTCCGAATCCTGAACTCATGAAATCTGCTCTCCCGCATCCATTTGTCACATATCATTTCGGCACAAAAATGCGCCACGCGGACTCGTGCTTCAGGCGCTCTTTTTAAGGAACGATTCGCGTCCGTCAATAATCGAACTGGCGTCAAATCGTTTTCCAAAGTACCGAGCAATGGCGTTGGGATCGCTCAGCACCGTTTCGGCACTGCCAGAGACCAGAACCTGGCCGTCGCAAATGATGTAGCTGCGATCCGTGATGGTCAGCGTTTCTCGTTCACGGTGGTCCGTCAGCAGGATCGAGATTCCTCGTTCCTTCAACCCTTTGATGATGTCCTGAATGCTGTGAATCGTGACCGGGTCAATTCCGGTGAAGGGTTCGTCCAGCAAAATGATTTGGGGATCGCTGGCCAAAGCACGAGCGATCTCAAGACGGCGACGTTCTCCTCCGGACAATGATCCGGATCGCTGAGCCCGCTTGTCCCACAGGCCGAATTCTCCCAGCAACTGCTCGATTCGAGCCTCGCACTGTTTTCTGTCGAGTCCACGATATTCAAGTATCGCCAGAATGTTCTGGGCCACGGACAACTTGGAAAAAATGCTGGTATCCTGTGGCAGGTAACCTAGTCCGAATCGAGCCCGCTCAAACATCGGCCACGATGTGACGTCTTCGCCACGCAGGATGACTCGCCCTTCCGTCGGGGCGATCAATCCACAGGCCATGCGAAAGCTGGTGCTCTTGCCGGCACCGTTCGGTCCCAGAAGGCCGACGATTTCTCCTTCATCGACGTGAAAGCTGACACCATCCACAGCACGCTTGCCGGGATAGTCTTTCACGAGTCCTTCGCATTGCAGCAACGCCATCGGAGAATCCTTCTCACGGGGCTATTCGAACCGACAGAGCAACGACCAGTTCGCTCTGAATTCAGGCTGCGGAGTCTAACGAATCCGTTTCATTCTGGAAAGATTGGGATAGAAGGGGGCGGAGTAAAGAGGGTAATCGACATCGACCAGGCGTTTCTCCCGCCCTTCAAACTGCCACATTTTGTGACGCATGACGGTATAGCCTTTTCCGTCATTCAGGATCGGAATGCCGTGGGGCCAGAAAATACAAAGCGCTTCCCCGATCAGGTCTTTTTCGCGCACCGCATAGCGGTGACTGTCGATGCCTCGCATTGGACGGCTGTAATGATCAAAGAGCCGACTGTCTTTGCTCTTGGGTGAGTTATCACCAAACATCAGGTATTCGTCATCGGCAAGCTGATACAGCATGTACTTCCCGAAGCGTTCTTCCTGTTCGTTAAGCAGCACTTCATACGTTTTGCCGTACGATTCCGGAGAGTCCAGATTCTGCACCAGCAGATCTTCCCGGCTGACTTCCTTATCGGGCATTGTGGTGGTGATGCCCGGGCCGTCGATCGCCTGGACCTCATTCCTGTAATAAATATCCCGACGAATTCGGAGGTCGGACACGGTCGCTTTCACGCCACTTGCCGCAATTCCGATTGGAGCCAGATCCCGAAACGACGGAAAGTTCAGGTCATAGTGTGACAGATGAGACTTTTCACCGAGTGGAATCAAATCACCATCCACCCACAGGCAAAGCCGATCGTCGACATTTGCGAAGGAGATTTCATAGTTTCCCGGCCCCTGAATGCCTGTTTCCACGCTGGTGATCGATTCTCGAGTGCCAGCGGTCGATTCACCTCGCTGGCGGCTTTCGACGAGAACCTCGGCAACTCCCGACTGCAGATTGATTTCGCAACGAGCCGTTCGCAATCCTTCGACCAGTTCCAGCACAAGTTTGCCCTCAGCCGCGACACTGTCAATCGCGAGATTAAACTCGAGCGTCAGATCATTGGTCCAATAGACTTCATCATCGTCATCGTTGAATGCACAGAAGTCAGCAATCAGCCTTGCCGAAACCGGGCTGATCTCATCCCGGCCATCGCGGACCTCAAACCATGTTTGAGGTGTGGCGACGAGATGTCGATATCGTAGCCAGTGCTCGGCTCCATCCGCAGCATCGACCGCATAGGTTCGATTTTCGGCGTCGGGTGTCCACGCGTTCTCAAATCGCGGCCATCCTCCCACTGTGATTTCGTTTTCCTGAAATTGTGCGGGCGCCCATCGTTCCGGAACACCCGCTGCCAGGAGTTGCCGAGCTGGAAAATTGTCGTCATACACCAGCAGCTGAATGTCTCGCTGCTTTTCA
>JBILXT010000100.1:0-19945 GCA_044378235.1 Planctomycetaceae bacterium | reverse complement strand
TTCACCGGACTTTGATTCGCCGGACTTTGATTCGCCGGACTTTGATTCGCCAGACTTGGATTCGCCGGACTTGGATTCGCCGGACTTTGATTCACCCGACTTTGATTCGCCAGACTTGGATTCGCCGGACTTGGATTCGCTGGACTTGGATTCGCCGGACTTGGATTCGCCGGACTTGGATTCGCCGGACTTTGATTCACCGGACTTGGATTCACCGGACTTGGATTCACCGGACTTGGATTCACCTGACTTTGATTCACCGGACTTTGATTCACCCGACTTTGATTCACCCGACTTTGATTCACCCGACTTTGATTCACCCGACTTTGATTCACCCGACTTTGATTCACCCGACTTTGATTCGCCGGACTTGGATTCACCGGACTTGGATTCACCCGGTTCTTTGTTTGGCTCATTCATCGACGAATTTTCTTCGGCCGCCTGTGCTGGCTCAGACGTCTCCGGTGTCGACGAATTCTCACCCGGCTCTTCGTTACTTGCCTTTGAGTCTGGCGCAGTCTCACCATCGTCGGACTTCATTTCAGAATCGGAGGGGTCTTTCGATTCAGGAGAGTCCGTAGATTTCGGCTGTGAGTTTTTTGACTCTGCTTTAGGCCTGGATCCGGCATCGTCCGAAGTCGTTTCTGAATCAAAGGGTTCAGACGGTTTCTTATTCTCTGGTGGATTCTCTACTGATTCCTTTTCAGATCCTGGTTCCGTCGTTTTGCCGGGACGTGATTCCGTGGTGTCCTGATTGGACTCACCAGGATTCTCCTGTCGCTTGCGGTTCATCTCTTCAATTAAACGCTGCAAAGCTGCTTCGTCATCCGCTCGTTGACGAGGCGGCTGAGGTGGTGACGAGGTTTTATCAGGAGATTCACTTTTCGGATTCTGCTCTGTTACTTTTCTATCGCCCGGATTCTTAGCAGTTCCACTTTTCTGCTCAGCGGGATCCCCGGAGCCCTGTGGATTCGCATTTGGCTGCTCATTCTTTGGTTGAGCCGGATCAGTGTCAGGCTCAGTCGGAGCCTCTTCAGGTGTCGTCCCTTCAGTCGGCGGTGTCTCGGCCAACGGCATTACTTCCGGATTCGTTTCTGAATTGGTCGGAGGAACCTCCGGCGTCTGGCGATCCTTCAACTGTTGCTGGAGCTCCAGATCCTGGGCCAGTTGCTTCTGAACTTCCTCGTCAGCGATCGGTGCTGCGATCTGCAGATTCAGATCGCCCGAGCGCCCCTGATTTCCCAACGGCGGTCGGTTATCGCGAGCCTGAACATGGTACGTGACAACATCGCCGGGATTGAGTTTCAGAGTCGACAGGCGAAACTCCCAGGTGTCACTCCATTTCTTCGGCAGAGGAATCCCGGATGTATCCAGCAGCACTTCGGATGGCTGTACCGGCTTGCCGTTAATCGAATAGTTCAGTGTGACCGAACGCAGCAGAAAGTCAGGATCTTCCGCCTCCACGAGAAGCGGCACGATCGCATTCGCCGCAACCTGGAGATCTCGATTCGGATCCAGCAGCTTCACAATGGGAGGCTGGTCGCGACGAATCTCCAGGGGATAAACAACGGGCTCCGGGTCGGAGTTTCCTTCCTCGTCGGTCACCGTAATTCTGTAAAACTTAGGCACCGTCTGATCCGCGCGGACGTCCAGTTTTAGTTCCGCGGTCAGCGCGGTGTCTTTGATGGCCATCGCGACCTCTTCACCCTGAGCCGTAAACGCGGCATCATCTGACAGTTGCAGGGTCGCTGTCTTGACCGGCACGCTGCTTTGAGCATTGATCGTGACGACACTGCCTTCCCAGGCATCAATCGCTCCCGACGTGTCGACTCGATCCGGCAACTGCATGTACGTCGGGTAAACGTATCTGACTTCAATCACCTGCGCAGTCGGGGGCTGATTGACTGAGATCAAATACTCTTCCGACGATGCATCTCCGGCAACAATTCGATACCGGATATCCTGTCGCACCCCACGATCACCATCGCCGTTCATCAAGACCTGAAAACGATTCTCGTCGTCGGTGGTTCGCATCTGCAGAGGCTCGTCGACGTAACGCTTATCGGCGGTCGTATAAAGCACTCGTACATCTTCGGGGATAACTCCGGCAATGTCCGCAACGAACTCAATCCGAGTTCCCGCGGGGACTCGTTTGTTTCCGGGTAAGACAGTTTCAACAACCGTGCGAGTCGACACATTGGCCGCGGCCAGAGTCAGAGGTCTCAGCAGACTGATCGCTTTCGGACTAAAGACGGCGTACAAACAGGTCAGAAGTGTGATCACAAAGAGGGCAGTGCCGAGGCGGATCAACATTCGTCGATCAATGGCTTCATCAACATGAACCGCCGCCAGCTTAACGGCCGCTCGCTTCTCCAATGACTTCTGAATCGGAGTATCATTCTTGCGACCACCAGACTGCAGATCGATCAATGCCAGCAGACTGCCTTCCAGCCCTTCAGATGATCGATCCAGCATTCGCGCGGCATACAGCGGATGAATGCGTCGAAACCACGGCAACGCGACGTATCGAATCAAAATGGCAGAACACAGCAGGACGACAACAATCAGCATTCCAGCGCGAGTCCACGGACCGAAGCCGCCTTCGATGACCCAATGATCCAGTATCGTGAACGTAAACACGTAGCCAATCAGCAACAGTCCCGCGAGCACCGAAGCGGTCAGCAGGTCGGTCGCCTTAATGCGACTGCGAGCCTGTTCGAGCTGATACTGGATGAATTCATCCGGCTCCGCGTAACCGTGCTGAGATTTGTCGGAAACTGTTGCCACGTGAAAAATCCTGAACTGAGAATGCCGACGTCGCGAGATCGAACTGCGACACGGTCGAACTGACGCACATGCAGTTTTCAGAGGTTCCGTCTTTCCTCAAGTTTATCGGCCGCAAACCGTCTGCGGCAGTCAAAATACACGGAAGAAACGGATTGCAGCGACTTTGCTTCAGGATGGATTCAGACGAATTCTGCCCCGCCTATCGAAAACTCGACGGAGCTGAGTGCTGCTCACAAGCTGTCGACTTCGCTTGTGATTCACCTGTATCAGGCCTATCGGCAGATACTCATCCCACTGAAATCAGCGTTTTGTTTGGAACCTGGTGCTGCGGGAACTCCGTCCAATCCAGGCTCAACGGGCCTTTTTTCGCTCGATGTCAGACCTCCCGACACGGTTCTCAGAATGAGTGTATCATGAACGTCCCGTTTTCTCTGAAACTCTTGAGGCCAGTGCCATCAGATCAGCACCGCGGAGTGCGCCCTCCAGCAATTCGGGGAGTCGCTGCGGAGTGCAGGCAAAACATGGTATCCCCATTGCCGACAACTTCTTTGCAAGGGCTTCGTCCAAACAAGGCGTTCCGCTGTCATTTAAAGCCAGCAGACACATGACTCGAACACCGGAGGCCACCATGTCACCCAGCCGTCTTACAAGCTGAGCCTGGTTTCCGCCTTCGAAGAGATCAGTAATCATAAAGAACAATGTGTTCTGCGGTTCTTTGATGAATCGCTCACAATAGCCGACTGACTTATTAATGTCCGTGCCACCGCCCAGCTGCACGCCAAACAGCATGTCAACCGGATCATCCCCGCATTGCTCGGTGAGATCAACGACCTCAGTGTCAAAAGCGATCACATGAGTCTCCAGCGCCGGAAGGCTGGCGAAGATCGATCCAAATACGGCACCGTACACAACGGAATCCGCCATCGAACCGCTCTGGTCCATATCGACAATGACTGTCCAGTTGTTCGAACGCTGCGCTCGAGAGTAAAAGTAGACGCGTTCGGGAATAATCGTCTTCAGCTCAGAATTGTAGTGCTTCAGATTTCGGCCGATCGTCCACTTCCAGTCGATCGTACTGGCATTCGGAATAGGCGAATGTTCTTTGCGGTTCAGTGCTCCCAACACCGCCTGTCGAATCTTTTGCTCCAGCGCGAGTTTGATTTGTTCAACGACCGCACGAACAACCATGCGCGCAGTCTCTTTTGTTCGTTCAGGAATCTGCCCTTTGAGCGACATCAGTGTGCCCACAAGCTGCACATTCGGATGCACGTTCTTCAACATTTCCGGCTCGAACAGAAGCTGTTTCAGCCCTTTGCGTTCGATCGCGTCCTGCTGAATTACAGTGACCACATCATCCTTGAAATAGTTGCGAATATCACCCAGCCATTTTGAGAGTCGTGGCGATGATCCGCCAAGGCCCGCTGATCGTTTCCCTGAGCCTGTATCCTCATTGGTTGTCTCATCATAAATCTCCGCCAGCGCCTGATCCATTTCCTGCTGTTCCGGCGACAGGGCACATCCGCCGGGAGACATCTGCGAAAGGCAGTCCTGCGAATCCTTTCCAAGAATCAGTCGCCAGCGATTCAGTTGTTCGGTATCAATGGTCATGACAATACTCTTCCGGCTTCGCAGGATACTGAGGTTCACAGATCGTCAAAATTGAACTCGTTCAGCTCCCGCAAACTCTCTTCTTCCTTCTGCGTCAGAGGCTGTTCCATCAATTCGCTGGCTGCATCTCGGTTGACTCCCCAGACTTCACCAAGGTTCTCGGAGATGTGTCGCTTCTCTTGCACACTGAACGATCCGAACGCCCGACGCAGGAAGACCAAAGCCCTGCGGAACTGATCTTCATCAAGTGACGTCACGTAATCGGCTAATTGTTCCCACAGAGGCTGTCGAGCCAGCAACGCGTATCGATTGCGTTGAGCGAGACCTTCGAACCAGCCGGCCCCCAGATCCGCCGGGACTCCCGGAGAAACTCTGCGAGACACCTCGCGTGCCAATGATTCATTGGGAATAAGGCCACGCTCCAGGAGAATTGCACAGGCATAACCTGACAGCACGGCATTGCGATCATCTGCATCAGCCAGACGCTGAAGTTGAGTGACCCACATCGGTTCATCAATACGGTCGTGGAATTCCAATGCGACTCTGTTCAGTTCGTCGATGGCAACCGTCATCCCGCGTGCGGCCTGATTGTCACAACTGGAGGCCGCAAAAAGTGCCAGAGTCCCCTGCACAAACAATTCTTCCACGAGGGGAATCAACGGCGTGACGTCAAACTTCCGGACATCGCCATATCGAATGACCAGAGTAAGTTGCCAGGCGGCCATCGCGATTGACGCAAAGTCCGTGGTTATCGCGGCCAGTTCCTGGAGCCGGGACCGCGCAGCGTCCATGGATTTCATCATCCCGCACTGACACGCATCATTCACCATCGTCGCCGCAGCGGCGATCGAATCGCATTTCTCCAGATGAGTCCTGAACTTGAAGGCGGTCGCGAGTTCAACCGTTTCTCCCAGTAGGACCGCCTCCACGAGTGAAATCTCACTCTCCGCCGACCACTGGAGAAACCATTTTTCGGCCCAGGTCGTCGATTGCTGGCGAGTTGCAGCGGGCTGTACGAAGCCAATCTCAAGCACTCTGAGACGATGAAAAAACGACGATCGCGTCAAATCCAGAAACGCGGCTTCCCGAGTTTTGGCCTGACGGTTCTCACGCAGATCCAGATCCAGTTCCTGCTTCACGGTCGTCTTGAATTTTTGCAGCTTCAGGCGTTCAAGTTCACGCTCAAAATCCGACTGAATTGAAGTCTGACTCACGCCTTTGGGAAGTTGACCGATCGCCGTTCCCACGTCTACTCGAGCCAACGAATCTTTTATCGTGGCCAGTTCACCATGTCCCAGCAACGCAACAGCGGCATCGTGCAGATCGGACAGGGTCGGAGCCACTCCGTTGCGGAAGGCCGTCAGTGTTTCCGCCAGACGGACGGCATCGATGACTTCGGCGGTCGATCGATGAGTACCGGATTCGCGAAGTTGACGAGCGACCATCGACAGGTAACGAAACGACAGGTCGGTAACGCCTGTGCCGTTCAGAGCATCCCACAGCAATTCATAGTATGCCGGAGCTTTGTTTCCGGCACCGTAGCCGGACTGCGAAGACAATTTAAAGTACGAATACGGCATCAGCGTTAACTTGCTTGCGCGTTTTCGAAGAGACGCCAGTTCTTCGTCCGACATCGCCGGAAAATCGCCCGTGAGGACCGGAGCGTGAAACGCACCGACGATGGCGACAATTTTTTCCGGTCGATGTTTCTCTGCAAGAGTTTCCTCCACGCACCGACGCATAAATGCTTCACGAACGAGATTCTCTGCATGCCAGCGCGTCGAGTCATCGTCCAGCTCTCTGATGGATCGACCGAACTCGAATGCAGCCAGACGATAGCTGTTGTCACTCGAATTGTGCTCGAAGTTTCTTTCCCACCAGGTCTCATAGTCGTTCTCGCCAGCGCGGCGAGCAAACTGATCGTACACAGAGATTCGCGGTTGCTGCGTTGCGGTGTCCGTTGTGCCCTGGTCCGCCGTCACATTGACGGTGTCGCCTTCGGGAAATTCCTCCTGCTGGACAGCGAGTCCCGGTCCAGATTCGTCGTCGACACTGGAATGGTCATCGGCTTCCGAAGGGCCTTCCGCGGCCGCGTCGTCACCTCTTGCGGCTCGAAGCTTTTCGATCCGCTCCGCTTCCGCATCCTGAAGTCCCAGAAAAATCTCAGAAGGCAAATCGATAAACTCAACCGGAACTTTATGTTCCTTCGCCCAGGAGATGGCCTGAAATTCCGGGCTGTATCGAGACAACGGATACACCAAAGTTCGAACCGGCTGGCTGTTCGTGTACGCAAGGATAGCGACCGGAGGTTTCGTCTCTCTGCGTGTCAAATCGACAATCAACTCTGTAGCGTCCTGAGGCCCCTCGATCAGGACCACGGTCGGTCGAATCTGATCCAGATAGGCGCGAAGCTGCCACGCTGCCATGGGAGACAGATGGCGAACGCCGAAGACGTTGATCCGCCAGCTCACGAATTATGCTCCGAGCAGGCGTTGAACAGTGGCCGCCATTCAGCGCCGCGTTTCTTGATGACGTTGGTCAGATATTCCGTCCAGACGGTTCGATCTTTTTCTTCATCTTTAACCACGGATCCCTGCAATCCCGCGGCCAGATCATGAGCCGTCACTTCACCAGTACCGAAACTCCCGGCCAGCGCCATGCTGTTGGCAAGAACAGAGATGGCTTCGGCCGTGGAGAGTACTCCCGATGGTGTCTTGAGCTTGTTCTTTCCATCCAGAGTCTGGCCCGTACGCAGCTCTCGGAAAATCGTAACGACCTTTTCCACCGCTTCGTCCGCTGGCAGAGCCGCCTGCAATGTCAGGCTGGACGCCAGCTCCCGCACGCGTTTCCGCACAATGTCAACTTCCGTTTCCAGAGTCTGCGGAGTTGGCAGGACGATGATATTAAAACGTCGTTTCAACGCAGCCGACATATCGTTGACACCTCGGTCACGAGTGTTCGCCGTGGCAATGACGGAGAAGCCTTTTTGTGCCGGGACTTCGATCGCCAGTTCGGGCACAGACAGACGCTTCTCCGACAGCAGAGAAATCATCGCGTCCTGAACTTCGGATGCACAGCGAGTGATCTCTTCGAACCGAGCCAGCGTTCCGGACTCCATCGCGCGGTAGACCGGGCTTTTGATGATCGCCTCAGGACTCGGTCCGTGAGCAATCAACATGGCATAGTTCCATGTATATCGAATCTGTTCTTCGGTGGTGCCGGCCGTTCCCTGAACAACCTTCGTCGAGTCGCCATTGATGGCCGCTGCAAGGTGCTCTGACAACCAACTTTTGGCCGTTCCCGGTTCACCAATCAACAGCAACGCGCGATCGGTAATCAGGGTGGAGATGGCAATTTCGACAAGTCGCGAATGGCCGATGTACTTTGGAGTAATCTCCAGATTGCCAGCTTTACCTCCACAGATGTAGGTGTGCACCGCACGAGCGGACATCTTCCATCCTGGCGGCTTCGGATGCTTATCTTCAGCGATCAATGCCTCCAGCTCATTTGCATACAGCTGTTCGGCAGTGGCCCGAAGAACGCTGCCGGAGGATTGATTCGACTCCGGTCCTGGCGCGTTCGCAGGAGTCTGTTTTTTGGCCATGAGAATGATCCTGATAAGGTCTCAATAGTTACGGTTTGTTCTTCAGTTGTGTGACAAAGTCCAGCAGTTCTTCGATCCGTTTTTCCGGCAGTGTGGTGAGCATAGCGTCCAGCTTCGGGATTGCTGATTTTGGCAGATCAGGAATCAGTCGACCGATCCACCACAGACCGTAGCCAGTGCCTTTCGCATGTTTCATGATGGTTCGGATCACAGCGTCGGCTGCTTCGGGATGTTCGATACGGACAAGAGCCGTCAGAGAGTTGAAGATTTCATGCACGCTCTTCTTTGCCAGCCCGTCCTCAAAAGACTTCATCAGCACATTGCTTGCTGCCACGTTGCCGGGCTTAGCGAGTAATGACACGAGATCAACATGGCCAATCTCGATGGCAACGTCCAGCCATCGCGGATCAAGGCGAGTGACGATCTCAGCATGATCGGGTTCATCACGACCACTGTAGTAACGCCGTGCCATTCGATACGAGTACGCTGAATGCTCGCCGAACAGGATGGCCTGCGCGATCGTCTCACGCTTTTCTGAAACGGAATCTCGTTTCTTTTTCTTTTCGTCGACTTTAACCGCAAGATAGGGACCAAACACATTGAAGACCTCGGCAGGCTTCTTCGATCGGCAGGCGGCAAAGAATGCCTGGGCCAGTTCATTGCTGCTGAGTGAATGATGAGAATCGATCAGCAGCGAAAGGCATTTCCGGGACGACGATCCCATCAACGAGACGACTCGTTCAGAAATATCGCTGCCACCATGATCGGCTTTGATCCCACTCAGTTTTTCTCGCAGCGAAAACACATGAATCAGAAATGCTTCCGTGGCGTTGTCTTCTCGACCACGCAGACATTCAATCAGATTCAGGACTCGCAAAATGGACTTCGACAGCTTCACCTTGTCCTTCTCTTTGCCGTCGATGACAGCAGTCAGTTCCGTTTTGGCCGTGTCGAGCACAACGGTCAGCAACTGCTCGCTGCGATTAACCTGAACAGGGATGACCGCAATCTCCAGATCCGCACCTGTTATGGCCTTTGAAAGAATCTGCACGGCCTCCGGCGACGAGCTCTTCCCCAGAGCTCTCAAAGCCGCGGTGCGAACATCTTTGGCCTTTGATTTGGACTGGTCAGCAAGAAATGTGAGATCTTCCGGAGCACTTCCCAGGCATTCAATGGCCTGAACCCGTATCTCCTTCGAACCTTCCTCCAGCGCGCGTTTGACAAATTCGCGTGTGCCGTCGGGGTCGAGTTCGTGCATCAACTGGAGGCGACGGACATGTCCGCCACGCCCTTTAAGATCCAGCTTTTCCCGTAACTCCGGCAGGACCGCTTTGCCATAAATGGGCAAGACTTTTTCAGCGACGAGGTCGGCAATTTCTGCGTAGACATCATCCAAAGCCGCTAACGCCGGGCTGATCAAACGCAGATCTTTGAAAGCCCCGCGCTCCTGCGCTTCCTTAATGAGTTCCAGTCGACCGCTGCCTTTGGTCGTTAATGCCTCCAGCAGAGGTTTCAGAACTCTGGCAGAGGTTTGCGTTTGCTGTTGTCCGAGGCTGGTGGTTTTGATCTCCTCCAGTTTTCCTGTCACGCCGGTCTCGCCCTGCGTATACAGCACTGCGTTAACCAGTGTGCTCAGCTCCAATAACGCTTCCGCCGAGTTCTTTTCAGTACTCTCGACGACCTTCGTTACCGCCTGGGCCACTTTGGCAAAGACCGGCGCTTTCTGGCCGGACTGTTCCAGGGGCGCGACCAGTTTCTTCAGACGAAAATCTCCGCACGCGACAACGCTGCCCGCGATCGACAGCCGTCGCACTTCGTCATAAACCTGCGTCAGTACAGGAATGCTCATGTTTAGTACTCCGCCTCTAGAAGGTCAGCCTCACGATACCACTGCGGGTCACGATGCTCAGTGGTTTGATCTGCAGTTTGCGAGAATCCAGATCATGACGAAATCGAACGATCAAAGTGTGATCAGTAAACAACTCCGGAGGCAGCAGCGAAAACAGATGAGTGCTGCGAGGCTCTTCTGTCATCCCGTGGTCGGTCATCACCAGTCGTTCGCCTTTGGCATCTTCCGCAACAAGAAGGTCGCCAACACATCCGATCTTTTTGAAATTCAGAGCGTACACGGGTTGTTTGTTCGCGAGTGGTCCCTTGAGTGTTGATTTGACGTCCTTCACAGCTGCCGCAAAATCATTTTGCCCATGGCTGCGAATGGTGGCGTAGTCCTGGGGCGTCACCGCGCGCGACAACATGGCCTCCCAGCGAACGCGGGGATTCACACTTCCCGGGTAAATGCAGAGTTCTTTCACCTGAGCACACTCAAAGAAGCTGTCTTCACTCTTGATGTATTTGACAGCTTTATAGGGCCGAAAAGTCTGAGTCATCTGAATCTTCCCGGAGTTCAGATTCATCCAGATTCCGGTGTCTACATATTCCTTGCGAGCGACATCATCATGAGTATTGAATGCCAGCTGAATCAGTTCCACATCATTTTGCACCAGACCGGCGTCTCGCAATTCACGGAGTTGCCAGGCATGTCCCAGCCACGCGGCGATGCTGCTCTCTGTCTCTGGGGCCAGTTCGGGATCGTTAAGTCGATTCTGCAGATAGTCTCTGCCCTGTTTGATCAGCGAATACAATCGTCCCACCTGATCAAGCGCTTCGCTGAAGATCGCTTCACGTTGAGCGGCGGTCCTTTCATCACCGTCTGATGTGTAAAACAACTTCGTGTAGTTGTGTAAGGCCGACTGAGCTCCGGGCAGATAGGCATTCCCAAGTTGTTTCGCCTGTTCCTCAACTTCCCTGGCCGACCTGGCATTCATGTTGCCAATCCCCAGGCGAATGAGATCGAGCGTCAATCGCTCCAGCAGGTCGATGCCGTCCAGTTGAGCTTTGATCTTCTTCGCAAGAGCCGACTTGTTGACGACTCGAGGCTTTTCGGCTTCGACCTTTTTCTTCTCAACGCGAGCAACGGCTTTTTCACGTTTGGAGGCGATTGATTCCGGCACCTCGGCGACGACAAACTTCTTTCCCTGAACAAACGCAAACATCAAACCAATAGAATGTTTGCAGGGGAACTGTCGGCTTGGACAATTACAGCGAAACACCGGCGCATCAGCCACCTGAAAATCTGCAGAACACAGATACGGTTCCTTGCCACTGCCCTGACACAGACCGAACAGCAGCGTCTCGTCAACCGATTTATTAAACGTGCTGAATTTGCCCTTAACAACCAGGGCTCGACCATTCTTTGTCGCGTCAGCATTGGGGGATGCGGACTCGACAAATTGCTCCGTTATCGACACCATCGTCTCGCTGCTCCTCTAAGGGCGAATCATGGTCCGTGCTTAGTTGAGCCGGATTTTGATCACATGAACAGGAATTCAGCAATCGTCTGAGCCGCCTGTTCCGATGGATTCGGCATGAGATTCTTCAGACGCAAAGTTCCGAGAGACCCCGAGAAAGCGTCGACCTCGTTCGGTTCGAATATGTTTATTATCGAATGCGCTCAGCAAGAACGACAGATTCCACGAGTGATGCGAATGCTATCGCCAGAGAGGTCGCCTCCCGGATAACATTCGGTTCAGGACGGCTCGTGAAGAAACGAGATGCATCGACTGTGACATGTGGCAAGCGACAGACAATTCTATGGATTCGCTGGAGCACTTTGCCGAATTCGGCCTGACGGAAATTCGCACCTGGGCGGCTTCGCGGAAACTGTCCTGTGGACTGGAACGATCGGTCCGATTCTCGCCGGGCACCCTGGAAACAAGGCGCTGTCTGTTGTCGTTTTCACTCCTCGCCCCGGAGACGTCTCCGCCCGCAGGTTCGATTCCGGCTGATGTTCTGCAGATCTGTCGGGTCATGAATGCTCCTGAGGTATTGTTGCAGAGCATCGCACGATTCATCAACGTGGCTGCGTTTGTCCATTTTGGGTTTGAGTATTCCGGAACCACACGCATCGGCAAGTGTTACCTCGAACTGTCACCCCCGGATTCATCGCAACCTCGGCAAGCCGGACGACTGCAGTTTCTGGGGTTCAAGTGGTCGCTCCAGAATTCGTCGATTGCTGTCGTCTCTCGGTACAAATCTTCGATCGTACAGGATTGGTGCGAGATCAGGTCGCTGCTGCTCGCGGCGACGGATCACAAGATGCGACCGATCCTCGATTCGCTCCTGCAACAACTGCAACCGTCGTCACAGAAAGCGATGGAGATCTATCCTTTGCTGGAGATCTCAGAAGAGGGCAGTGATCGTCGTTCGTGGGACCTGAACGTCTACGACGGCCAGTGGAGTCTCGGACAAATCCAGTCGAGTTTGTTAGCCGCTGTTGAAATGCTCCAGATTCCTCAGCAGGACTTCTTTCCGTGGATCCTGCCGATCACTACAAGTGCTTTGGGACACATTGCGACCGGCATCGGAAGAAACGGCGAACCGTTCCTGACTGTCTACTACGGCGCGAGGGGCGTTGAGGTATTGTGATCGAATCGTGCAATCACACCAGAATCTCTCGAATTACATGACCATGCACATCGGTCAATCTTCGATCAAGGCCGTTGTGAGTAAACGTCAGCTTCGTGTGATCCAGCCCCAGCAGATGCAGGATGGTTGCATTGAGGTCATGGACCGACAGGACATTCTCCACAGCTTTGAAGCCAAGCTCATCGGTCACGCCATGACTGACGCCGCGCTTGACACCAGCTCCGGTGAGGACTGCTGTGAAGCCGTTCGGGTTATGATCTCGTCCGAACGCGCCTTTCTGAAACATCGGCATGCGGCCGAATTCGGTGCACCAGACGACCAGAGTATCCTCCAACAATCCTCGCTGACGAAGATCACGAATCAGCGCCGCAGACGGCTGATCCATGATGCGACCGTGAATGTCGTATTGTTCTCGCAGAGCCGAATGACCATCCCAATTCAGTCGCCCCGCGCTGGCGTAGGCTCCGTTAAAGAGCTGCACAAATCTCACGCCCTTCTCGATCAGACGACGAGCCAGAATGCAGTTGCGAGCATAGCCGGTTTTGATCGGATCATTGGGGTCATCGGCGCCGTACATTTTCAGCACGTGGTCAGGCTCAGTCGACAGATCACTGATTTCCGGCACAGACAATTGCATCTTTGCCGCCAATTCATAACTGGCGATTCGAGCTGCCAGATCGGAATCGCCCGGATTCAATTTGAGATGTTCTTCATTGATTCGTCGCAGCAGTTCGCGCGCGGCCAGATCTTTGCTGCCGCTGATTGACGAAGGTGGATTGAGGTTTCGAATGGGTTGACTGGAATTGAACGCGGTTCCCTGAAACACCGCCGGCAAAAAGCCCGGCCCCCAGTTGTTCACGCTCGCCTGCGGGATGCCTCGCGGATCCGGGATCGAAACGAACGAGGGCAGATCCTGATTTTCACTGCCCAGAGCATAGGTGATCCAGGCACCGATGCTGGGGAAGCCGTCTTGTACGAATCCGGTGGAGAGAAAATTCTCGGCGGGGCCGTGAGTATTCGTCTTGCTGGTCAACGTGTGCACAAAAGAAAAATCATCAACTTGTTGAGCCAGATGCGGAATCATGTCCGACACCATCTTGCCCGTTTCTCCGTACGGGCGAAACTCATACTGCGGCTTCGCAAGATTTCCGGCCGGTCCCTGAAATGTCACCGCTGGACCGCCGGGCATTGGTTTGCCGTCTTGTTTAATCAGCTCCGGCTTGTAGTCCCATGTCTCCAGCTGGCTGCAGGCTCCAGCACAGAAGATGACGAGAACATTCCTGGCCTTCGCCTCATAGTGCCCCTGTCGCGCTGCATGCGGTCGCGACGGATCAATCTTCGGAGCACTTGCGGCATCCGCTGCCAGCAGTCCTTGCTGATTCAGCATCTGTGTCAGCGCGATGGCTGACAGAGACGATGCTGTCTGCGCGAAGAAGTCGCGTCGCTGCAGCAAACTGCGTCCGGCATGCGTGAGTGGCTGAGTGTTGAATTTCATAAGAGATCGCCGAAGATAGATTTCAACCGAATCAAATCACATCACGGAATAAACAGGAATTCGCTGCTACTGAAAAGAACTCGACACAGTGTCGCCAGCCCATGTTCAGAAACAACGGCCGCAGCGGCAGTCTTCTCGGTCTCTGTTGGCTTACGTCCCAGACTGATTTCAAAGGCCGTGTCAACCTGTGCCTCAGGACTTGTTGCTCCTGCAGTTACTATCCGGGCCGCGAACTTCTCCGCACGGTCGTTCACAAATGGGCTATTGAAAAGATTCAATGCCTGGATGGCTGTTGTCGAGCGACCTCGACGAGGCATTGACTGGCCGGCATCAGGACAGTCGAATGCTCCAAACACTGGCACCTGCTCCATGCGAACCTTATGAGAATAAATCATGCGGCGCATTTCGTTGGGAGTAAACTCCTCCAGCGGCGGAAATCCATCCAGTCCACCACGGCTCCTAAAGAAGCTAAATCCCGGACCACCCATTTGCGGATTTAATTCACCACTGACCGCCAGCAGACAGTCACGAATCGATTCGCTTTCCATGCGGCGTGAAGTGAATCGCCAGAGCAGAGTATTGTCACGATCGATGTCGGCCGCTTTGCTGTCGATCAAACTTGATTGATGATAGGTCGCGGAGTTCATAATCAGGCGATGCATATGTTTGATGGACCAGCCGCTGCGAATAAACTCGCCCGCGAGCCAGTCCAGTAGTTCCGGATGCGATGGCTTTGCACCGTTAACACCAAAGTCACTGGGCGTATCAACGAGTCCTCGGCCAAAATGGTTGAGCCAGATTCGATTCACCATGACTCGAGCTGTCAGCGGGTTGTTCGGCGAGGCAATCCAGTTGGCTAAGTTCAGGCGACGCTGTTGTTCGGCTGTCTGTGTGCTTGAATTACCAGATGCTGTATTGCCCGGCAACGTGACGTTGTTTGCAGTCGAATTCGCTGTGTTCCCATTTGTGGTCGTAAACACCACCGGAATCGCCGGAACTGTTGGATCCATTTTTTGTTCCGGGTCACCTCGCCGCAGAACATAAGTCATGTCAGGTTCACGAAAAGTTCCACCGAACACCATCGTGGGAGTTTCCAGAGCCTTCTTTTGAGAACGCAGGTTTTCCAGTTCAGAAACCAGCTCGGAAAGATTCGCCGGGGCATCCGCAGGTTGACTTCGCACAAGAGCCTGAACCGCGTCGAAAGGAGCTCCCATGGGAACTCGATCTTCATGGCGAGCCACCTTGGTCCAGTTTTGACCGTCCAGCGATGTGGAAATGTCATATCGAACGGGAAGTCGATCGGGGAACTTGCCGTTTCGATCACGGCCCCAGACGATTCGATCAATCTCCGTCGCTTCCGGCAACTCCAGTTGAACCCAACCGCCGCCGTGCTGATTCGAAATCCAACTGTGATCGTTGCCATAACGACCATCGTTGATATGCGGCAATTGATGGATGCCGATGTCAGAGTAATTGCCAGACGATGTTGGCTTGACGCCAGATGAAGCCAGTGCCATGTTCGTTCCGGGAGCTTTTCCGGAATAGATCTCCAACTCATCCAGACAAGGCTCGTGCTGATTGTTGTTGATTGTTTCAAACGTTGTGAAACGGACAAAGCGAGCCATCACCGGTGCGAAGTGTTCGACGTTTTGAAGCGGACTCACCGGTGCACGCAGCCCAGGCAAGGTATTCATCAGAGGCTTACCTTCACCCGCTATCTCCTGCAACACGATCACGTCAGCGGTGATTCCTGTTCCGGTGTCGCCACCTCGCAGAACAATCTTTGAGCCTTCTGAAAGATTAACTTCTCCCGCCGACTTCAGACCGCTCCAAAGCGGAACCTGTTCGGTCTGTCCTTCGGTCACGTTAGCCAGATAGTATTGATCAATGCGAGCCAGTTCCGTCTGATCTTCGCGTGTCGCAAGGTCGCCGTCCTGATCGAGCATGTAGCGAGCGTCGCGGGTATGAACTCCACTGCCGTGAGCACCCCAGGAAAGCCATAATTGAAACCTTCCGGCGACTCCGGGATTGTAGGTCATCACATCTTCACCCGGCACATTGTTCCACCACGTGTACCGGCCCTGACTGATGTTGCTGAGACGATCGAGTGTCCCGGTTTCATCCTTGTAGCCGGGCTTAGTTCCGGCAGGATTTGTCCCTGGTCCGTTCTCCTGCTTAAGGTAGGTCACAACAGCTTTGTTTTCTTCATCGAGCAGCAGCGTTCGTCCGGCCCGTGCGACAGGTTCATAAGACTGCAGCTGATTCTGCAGCTCGGTGATCTTCGCAGTCAGCTCCGCAGCTTGTGATTTCTTCTTTTCAGAGTCCGCATCACGAAGCGGCCGATCCCCGTATTCCACTCCTGCGAAGTAAGCCTGCAAAGAGTAATAGTCGCGTGAAGTGATCGGATCAAACTTGTGATCATGACATCTCGCACAGCCAATCGTCAGGCCCAGCATTGTGCTGCTTGTACCGACGATGATTTCATCCAGCGCATCCTGGCGAGCCAGGCGTTTGGAAACATCATCAGCTCCGATCTGACCGGGCAACAGTACTGCGGATGCGACCATAAACCCCGTGGCCGCATCCGTGTTGAACACGTCGCCAGCCAATTGTTCGCGCACGAACTGATCGTAAGGTTTATCTTCGTTTAATGCTCGGATCACATAGTCTCGATAATGCCAGGCGTTGTCGCGCGGAGTATTGACTTCAAAGCCATGAGTATCGGCATAACGAATAACGTCCAGCCAGTGCTGAGCCCATCGTTCGCCGTAATGCGGACTCGCCAGAAGTTCCTCGACAAGATTTGACCACGAATTCGGGCTTTCATCGTTTACAAACTGAGCAATCCGCTCGGGTGTTGCGGGCAGCCCCGTCATATCGAAAGTGGATCGCCGAATAAGGGTTCTGCGATCGGCCCGCGCACTGAGCATCAATCCTTGTGCTTGCAACTTTTCCAAAACGAATCGATCGATCTCATTCAGCGGACGACCAGGCGCTGTTTCGCCTGCCGTAACATCCGGAACAGCAACAGGCTGCAGAGGTTGAAACGACCAGTGCCGCAGCCGAGGGTCAATCGCCGCTTCTCGATCGTAGTCCGTCTCCGGCCATTCGGCTCCTGCATCGATCCAGCGCTGAATCAGAGTAATCTCATCAGAAGAAAGCGCTGGGCCTTCCGGAGGCATCTTGTCATCGGAAGTTGTGGATAAGATTCTTCGAACGAGTTCGCTCTCCGAGCTCTTGCCGACGACTACAACCGGACCGCTATCGCCGCCCTTGATAAAGCCGTGGCGCGCATCCAATCTCAGGCCACTCTTCTGCGTCTTCGCGCCGTGGCATTCACTGCAATGGTTCTGCAGGATTGGCCTGACGGTCTTTTCGAAATCAATGTTCTGTTGTCCCGCGGCGACACGAACAGTCGTGAGCAGGATCAGTATGGGCAGAATTCGATGCATTAGATCGACATTCCTGAGTGGGCAGGATGTTCGGGTGGAAAGCAGACGACCAGCATGAATCCGGCCGGGAGGAACCTCACATTGTACCGGCATTCCGTTGTCGCCAGCAACAGGGCGCGAATAAATTGCTCGGGTGACCGAGATAGAAACGATTTTCCACGTGAACCAATCGTTTGTGTTGCGCAATCGCACTCGAAGCCTCTGGTGCAGCTCAATCGTTAGTAACGTGCACGTTTAAGCGATACTCCGCTCGAGCAAACTTTCTGATGCCAGGTAGTGCAGAGGGGATTCAGTTGCCTCACCGATGCCGCGTCGGTACCGTACCGGTTTGCTTTCCCACTCAAGTGCTGCAGCTGGCAGGCTTGGTCAAAGAACGGTCCGTTACGGAGCAGTGAAAACGTGCGTCAGGTGAATCGCTGGATCTTGTTGGTTGCGGCAATACTGCAAATTGCTGCTGGTGGAGAATTGATGGCTCAGGGGCCGTCGAAAGAGTTGGCCATCAAGCTGATGTCGCTGCCTCCTCGACCGAAACGTCCGGATCTTCCTCCCAGCCAACTCCCGTTGCAGTTTCTTCAGAGCGAACGAGTGGGCTTTCTGGGGAATTCCTCGGCCGAGCGAATGAACCTGTTCGGCCATTTCGAAACTCTGCTGCATACTCGTTTTGCGGACAAAGAGCTGGTCGTTCGCAACTTTGCCCGACCTGCGGAAGAGGTTGGGATTCAGCAGCGATCTGCTGACTACACCGCTCTGGATGATCCTCAATTGGCCTTTGGGGCGGATACCTATTTCTGCTTCTTTGGATTCAACGAATCCTACAAGGGCCCTGAAGGAATTGACACATTCAAGCAGCAGTACAAGCAGTATCTGGACACGATGACCAGCCGTTATCCGCGCGACGATGAAAAATCGCCGCCGCGATTTATCCTCGTGTCGCCATTTGCCTTTGAGCCAACAGGCGATCCTCTGTTGCCGGACGGCGAACAGGAAAACGCGAATCTGAAACTGTATTCCGCCGCCGTTGCGGAAGTCGCCGCGGAACGCAAGCTGGCCTTTATTGATGTCTTCGAAGAATCACTGAAGCTGGTGACTCAGAAGCCAGGCATGCAGCTGACCATCAACGGAGCTCACCTGAATGCGTCGGGCGATCAGGAGATTGCTCGATTGATTGACGAGAAGGCTTTTGGTTCGGCTTCACCCGCCAGCTTTGGCAGCGAAAAGTACGAAACGCTGCGAGCCGCAATCGTTGATAAATCCTGGGTTCATCTTCAGGACTATCGTATGCTCAACGGCTGGTACGTTTACGGTGGACGACGCACGTACGACACCGAAACGTTTCCTCGCGAGTACCTCAAGATCCGCAAGATGGCCGAAGTTCGCGATCGGTATATCTGGGATCTGGCTCAAGGGAAGCCGAATGCTCCAAAACCAAATGATGCGGAAACTGGTGAGCTGTTCGTTCCTGAAACACGATTCGGCGAGCCTCGTCAGGATTATTCTGAAGCTGAAGAACTGCGTTATCTGACGCCTCAGCAATTGATCGAACAGACGACAGTTCCAAAAGGTTTCCAGATTCAGGCTTTTGCCGATGAGACCATGTTTCCTGAACTGGCCAAGCCAGTCCAGTTGAACTTTGATAACAAAGGTCGGCTGTGGGTGGCTTGTATGCCAACCTATCCGCAGTGGAAGCCAGGCGATGCTCCGCCGGATGACCGTTTGATCATTCTGGAAGACTCAGACCATGACGGCAAAGCCGATGCCTGCAAGGTCTTCTACGACAAGCTGCACTGCCCGACCGGGTTTGAATTCTGGAACGGCGGCGTTCTGGTCGTCGATCAGCCTCGCATGCTGTTCCTGAAGGACACTGATGGCGATGACAAGGCTGACCTTGTTGTGCAATTGATGGACGGCTGGGCGTCGGACGATACCCATCATACCTGCGGTGCTTTCGAATGGAGCCACGGTGGTAAGTTGCACATGCTGGAAGGCATTGCGACCAGCACAACTCTGGAAACCCCATGGGGACCTCATCGTAGCCAGGGAGCTGGTGGTGCGTATGTGATGGATCCTCGTTCCCTGAAGATTCGGCAGTTCGCTCTGCCCGGTCAGTACAACATGTGGTGCTATGTCTTCAATGGCTGGGGACAGGGCATTGTGGGTGACGGCACGACGGCCAATCATGCATGGGACACGCCGCTGTCCGGTGCTCAGTTTGGTGGTCGAACCGGTCTGAACTTCGTGTTCAATAACGAAGGCATGCGACCTGCGCTTGGCTGTGAATTCCTCAGCAGCCGACACTTTCCTGATGATGTGCAGGGGCAGTTCACTTATGCCTGTGTGATCAACATGAACGGGATGCCGCGGTTCTCGGTCGCTGACAATGGCGGCGGTTACGCGGGGGCTCGACTAAAGAATGCAGATGGCAGTCCGGACGACTTGATTCGTTCGTCCGACAAGCACTTCCGTCCGGCAGATCCTCAGATCGGACCTGACGGAGCACTGTGGTTTGGCGACTGG
>JBILXT010000446.1:0-5547 GCA_044378235.1 Planctomycetaceae bacterium | reverse complement strand
ACTTCAGAACATGCGTCCGACAATAGTCGATATGTCGACCTCCGCGACGGGCACCACCAATGATCAGTATGGGATTTGGCAGCTAGGTCGAGTCGACCGCACGACGATCAATGCAGCGGAGCCAGCTTTGGTCACGCAGACGTTGACCCTGATGCAGGGGAATATTGCTGTTGCTGGAGGCGATCGATTTACGATTGGCATGGCAGCCCGAAAGGGGAATGCAGGCTTCACGGATCCCACAGGTATGCAGACCGCGGATTTCTATGCGGACTACGATTCTGATGGTGACTTCGAACTGGTGTCCCCAGACCTTTCCTTGTTGAGCGTTGCTGCTGGCGCCCAGACACCACAATGTAATCTCGACGTGATTGCCACGACTCACAGCAGTCGCTGGCTGACTCAGGGCAGCATTGGGAATCAACCGGGAGCATTCCTGGATAATCTGCAGGTCTATGCTGGAAATAATAATTTCCGCTATACATCCGGAGGATCTCGAGAAGGGTTCGATCTGGTTCTGCGTCGACGATTGAACCCTAATATGCCTCAGTTGCCGCTGTCTCAAAACCCGTGGATTGAAGTGGATCGCTCACGTGTGGTCTTCCGGGAAGTGTTTACCGAAGACACAGATCCTATGACCATGATGACTTCAATGGTGCTGCACTTGAACAGTGCGCCATCGGTCGAACGCGGTGAGGCTCTGGATGCAAATGATTTTGCTGACTATGTGGCTGGTTCAGATGTTGATCCACAGTTGTGGAGATTCAATACCGTGGGCAGTACGATGAATACTCGCAGCGATCCCACAAATGGTTTCGACCTGTTGCAGAGACACTATGACAGGGAGTTTGCGTCAGCGTCCGAGCTGATGCAATTGCCGGTGATTGGTCCGAATCTGTTGACGCATCGTATCAACAGAATGCGATATTCACCTTACCAGCAGGGTTTTGCAAATCCGAGCAACATTTTGCCGGGTGATCTTCCCTCCACGGCAAACATTTCATCAGCGGAAGCGATGCTGCTTCAGCCGGATTTTCCGAATCTTTCTGCGGCTGATGCAAGGACGCTCAGTACAAATCTTTCCTCAGCTATCACGGACGATGCACAACTATCGACGTCTGTGAATTCTGGCCAGGATAATCGCTGGTATCGACTGCTGCAATTTGTGGAAGTGCCATCGCGAGTGCATCGGATGCTGGGTAACTATTTGACTCTGCAAAAGCTTCCCGGCAAGTTGAACATTAACATGATTCGACATCGTGAGGTTCTGGCCGGGTTGATTGACAATCCGTATCTCGCTGATGTGCCGAACCTGGCAGACTTGACTCCCGGCTACACTGGCGGTGGGCCGGATCCGGGGAATGGCTATCAGGACGCTCCATTCATGTCGAGCGTTGCTGGCGTAGGAGGTCGAGACCTTTGGCATCAAATGATGAATGACCGTGATGGACGTCCGCTTCCAAGCTGGAATCCGACGACTTCAACGACTTTGAGTTACTGGTTGCCGGGTACCCCAAACGCTCATCCGTTCCGGTCGCCTGGTTTCCGCAGTGGTCAGACTGTTGATGAGAATGGTATTGATGAGACGATTATGCGTCGGATGCGAATCGATGTTGATGATGACAATGACGGCGTGACAAACGAGGTTGGCTATAACACCAACGGCACTGCCAGAAGTCAAAGTGGAGGGGGCGTTGATTCACTGGATACTAATCGTCACTGGCTGGAATTAGCTGATAGTGCTCTTCATACCAATCCTGATAGCCTGTCGATAGGTCAATCACCTTCTCCTGAGTCGCGTCATCGAATACTGTCCAAGGTGATGAATAACACAACGACTGTCAGCAATACGTTCGTGGTTTATGCCACAGCTGCTTACTTCGAAGCGATTGAAGATCCGACGTCTGGACTCATTCGAGTAGGTGGAAGACTGGATCTGGAGCCAGTGGCTCCGCATTTAAACTCGAATCCTGGCTGGCAGCAGCGAGCGGTCTTTATCATCGATCGAACAGAGGCTTTTGAAGCCTATGATCCAGGCAGTGGTGATTTCGACTGGAATCGCCTTGTCAAAGCGAGGGCGACGCTCGAGTAATTCGAACCATCGGCACTACAACTCAACACGCTCGGTTCTTTACAGGACCGAGCGTTTTTTGTTGGCCAGGATCGGGACGAAGGCTGTTGGCCTTCTCCGTCCGCTGATCGTTCCTTCCGGGGGGCGGTGAAAACCGGCAAAAATTGCCGGTCTGGAACTGGTCTTGAGGCAACCCGGTGTTTGCTGCGAAACTCCCGCCCGGTGATCTTCTGACGCTGAAGGAATCGCGGTGAAGGACCCTCGCACAAATCTCGAAACTGCTGTTCTCCCGGTCATCGCGACTCTGGGACTGATCGCAGCGTGCGCGGGGTGTTTGTCGTCGCCGCCAAAAGCCGGAATGGCCGGCGGAAGTACTCTCCAGGTGGCCGACGGACAGCGTGATGCCCTTTGGGAGCGAGCAGTCGTCGTCCTCAATCGAAACCATTTCCAGGTCGCTCGCGAAAGCAAGCTCGAAGGGATCATCGAAACCGAGTATCGCGGTGGAGCAAATATCCTCGAACCCTGGCATCCGGATTCCGTCGGTTTCCTGAATCGAATGGAGAGTACTCTGCAATCCATCCGCCGCCGGGTCACCATCAACATGCAATCGTCCGGGGCCGGGACCATGCTGGTCAACGTGCGAGTTGACAAGGAAATCGAAGACCTGCCGGGACTCGCGGCCAACTACGAAGGCGGTGCGACGTTTCCCGAGTACCAGCCGTTGAATCGAGATCTCGATCAGGTCGTCGGTCAGTCCGGACCTTCTCGCTGGTTGCCCGTGGGACGAGATCCGCTCCTGGAACGAAAACTGGCCGCCGAGATTCAGGGCGCGTACTTGCCGTGATTTGTAGTGCCGACTTCAGTCGGCATGATTGTGATTTGCTTTTCGCGAGGTGAAAAGAGCGGACCGGCGAGCGGTTGGGCGTCAGCCCTCCGTGTCCGTCGCTGTCTGTTTTCTATGACCTGACCATCGCGAATAATCGCAGAGACACGGATAGCTGACGCTATACCGCTCGCCGGCGTTCCGCGACCTAAGGCGTTGCCTCAGGCTGACTTGTCATGGCCTCTTGGGCCGAATCGCAAAGGTCTCAGACTCAACTTGAGGATCCATGCGCCCCCTTGGAAGGCATTTGAATTCTCATCAATCCGGCTACTGCTTTGTCAAGACTTGAATTTCGGGTAGTGGACCTTGCTAAAGGTCCAGCAGCCAAGGGATCTTTAGCAAGATCCACTACCACCAACCCGAACTTTTTATCTTGACGGAGCACTACTCTCAAATTTCGCCGCGAGGAGAATGAACACCCGCCGGGACGTTGGCTGAAGCCAACGCTACGGGGGCATTTCAGGTCGTTGGCTTCCGTAACGTTGCACCGGCGTTTGCAGCGAGGTTTCCGCCGTCCATGGGGATGAGCGTTCCCGTGATCCACTCCGATGCGTCAGAGGCCAACAGCACAATCAGGCCCTGAATATCGGTTGGCTTTCCCAGGCGACCGCGAGGAATTCCGCTGAGCCATTTTTGCTCGATCGAAGGGTCCGAGGCGATACGCTTTTCGAGACTGGGGTTCATCACCTGAGCCGGCAGTATCGCATTGCAGCGGATACCGTGAGCCGCCCATTCAGTACTCAGCTCACGAGTCATCTGAATCACAGCTCCCATTGCCATGCTGTACGCGATATGACCTCGCCCCAGTGCCGTGGTACTCGCCAGCGATCCAATGTTGACGATGCTTCCGGTACCCGCCACCAGCATGCGTCGTCCCGCTTCCTGACACATCAGGAAGCGTCCGAAGACGAGATTCTGAAAGACCTGCTGCACTGTTGTCAGAGGCATCTCTTCAGGTTTACCAAGGATCCCTTCGCCCGCGATGTTGGCGAGAAAATCGATTCGCCCGAACTGATGATCCAGGACATTAAATAGTTCCTGAATTTCATCCGCATCTGACACATCCGTACGGCGGTACAAGACCTTTCGGCCAGTCTTCAGGATTTCATCAGCCGTCGCCTTCAGGCCCGCTTCGTTGAGATCCGCAAGCAGCAAATCCGCACCGTGTGCCGCCAGAGCCAGCGCTGCGGCTTTGCCAAGACCGCTGGCAGCTCCGGAAACGATGGCCACTTTGCCGGAAAGATCGAAGAGAGGACTGGTCATGAAGATGCCTTTGATGAACTCCTGAGACTAGCTGGACAGCGCCATGTTCACAAAAACCATTGAGAATACAAGCCCGAAGCGCCAGCGAGTGAATGAGTCGCAATGTGTTCACTCGCTGGCGCTTCGGGCTTGTATGGGAGACAAACATGGCGCCGTCCAACTACATCTGCCTGAGAATACGAACGGCGTCGACCGCTGCCGCGTCAGGGGCCATGGCTGTGATCGAGATTCCGGAAACAACTTTGGTAATGTTATGGTCGATTCTGTTCGGAATCGACCATTCTGCTCCATCAGCGATCGTCATGTAAATCGACAGCGTATGATGTCCACTTCCGGGACGCTCACCGATGATGTGCAGAAGTGTAAATCGTCCCTCACGGCCACCAAAAAGCTGTTCGCCAATTCGATACCCTGCGCGAACTCGTCCAGCGTCGACCACCAAATTTGTAGGAGATGTCTTGAAGCCAGTAGTCTCAAGTTCTCTGCGGAGCCCTCTGATCAGGCTCATTAGCTGATCGCCATCGGTCAACGCCTGAGCATTCAGGCCGTCTGAGATCACGAGTTGAGTATTCCACTGCTCGTTTTGACGGCGGAGCGTATCAATCAGATCGCGAGACTGTTCTGAAAGATGCTCACCAGAAACCGGATGCAGAATGTAGTCTGTTCGATCGGCCGATTGACTGCGAAGTCGAACGGCGTTGGGAATGGTCGTGATGAAGGCGTCGTCAAGTTCTTTCCATATGGAGATTCGAGCGTCTTCGTAAATGTGCTGAATCTGTTTCGCAAGGCCAGGTTGCAGGTCAGCCGGACTGGTTCCGAAACCCTCTGCAATGAAGACGCCTCGCGAGCGAACTTCTTCGATGCGGTCCTGAGCTTCCTTGCGGATCGTTGCCTCATCACGAGCATCATTTTTCCGTCGGCAGTACTGCAGATACACCCATGTCGGATCGCCAAAATGAGACGTCGGATGGCCGTTGTCGTCGACCACGTTCAGAGACCGGAAAAAGTCCCACATACGATCATTGACACGGAAGCCGAATTTCTCACGGACATGCACATGGTCCTGATAGCCGGTCGTGAGATATCCCAGCATTGGATCAATTCGCGTTGGCAAAGCCATCAGGTAGCCCGGGTTGGCCGGCATAATCTGATCGATGCACCAGCCAAGATCGTCGAGGCTGACATCCATATGCAGAGTAGAGCACACGTCGAGCCCGATCATCAGACCGTGCAGTTTTCCCATCACGATATCTTCAAGGCAGCAACGGACAAGCTGCTCGCGAGAACGAAAGACCTCCGGCCCGATGAATCCCGCGACATCGTTGAGGTGAAC